>CACDTF010000007.1 GCA_902555665.1 uncultured Pelagibacteraceae bacterium | reverse complement strand
CTAATAAAGAATTAGATAATTATAAAAAAAAAGCAGACATCTATAAATTGGGAATAGATGTTATTAAAAAATTTATTAAAGAATATCAGGTAGATTGTGAATGGAATGAATGTGGAAAATATTTTGCATCATCAAAGCAAGAAGATAAAAAAATATTAGAAAATTTTTCAGGTACCTTATCAAAACTAGGTTTTGAACACAATTTGTTATCAAATAAAGAACTTAAAAAAAGATTAGGTACCAATTTTTACAATATTGCTCTTCATACAAAGGGAGGGATTTTATTACACCCAGGTAAATTGGTTAGAGCTATGATTGACACATTACCTGAAAATGTAAATCTTTATGAAAATTCTTCATTATTAAATTGGAAAAAGAAAAATAGTAAAGTCATTTGTAAATTTAAAAATTGTTCAATTAAAACTAAAAAGATTATTTTTGCTACAAATGGGTTTCTGAAGTCATTAGGAATAAAATCAAATTATAATTTCCCGATTACCTTAACAGCTAGCATGACTAGATCTTTAACTAAAGAAGAGTTTGCATCTATTGGTGAACCAAAAGAGTGGGGGGTATTACCTGTTAGACCAATGGGGGCCACTATCAGGATGACTAAAGATAGAAGAATTTTAATTAGAAATACTGCAGAAGTTTTTAATCCTTATCAAATGTCTAAATCTGAATTAACCAAAAGATCATTGAAACAAAAGATTGGAATTAAAAAAAGATTTCCGGAATTACCTGATGATATTATTCAATCTTCTTGGTCAGGCATTGTTTCAAGAACAAGAAATAGTTCTCAAATTTTTGAAAAAATAGATGAAAATATATTTGTTGCAGGTTGTTATAATGGCTCTGGTATCGGAGTTGGTACTTTATTTGGAGAACAAATAGCAATTAAGGCAAGTAATGAAAACTCGAAAGAGATAGAAACTATTGAAGCAAGAAATAAACCCGCTTGGCTTCCTCCTGATCCAATTTTAAGTTTAGGAGTTAGAGCTAGATTAATTTATGAACGTTTTAGAGCAAAATCTGAGATTTAGTTCAAAACAGACATGGGATCAAGTCTTGTTTGAAACCAATTCACTCTAAAATCTAAATGTGGTCCTGTTGATCTACCAGTTGAACCTACAGTTCCTATTATATCTCCTTGATTTATCTGATCACCAACTGAGACTAATACATTTTCTAAATGAGAATATATTGTTGATATCCCATGACCATGATCCATTATAACTGTACCACCAGTATAGTATAAATCATCTTCAGCCATAGTAACGACGCCTGAGCCAGAAGATTTAATCATCGTTCCTTGTTTAGCAGCAATATCTATTCCATAGTGAGGCCATCTTGGTTTACCATTTAAAATTCTTTGACTACCATAAACACCACTGATTATTCCTTCAACTGGCATGATAAATTTTTCTTTAAAAAATTGCAGATCAGAATTTATTGCTCTTGCTTCTCCAATTGCATTATTTTCTTTTTTAATTCTTTTATAAACAGACTCAGGTGGAGTGACTTTACTTTCTGCTAAACCGTCTATTCTTTGTATATTGTATTTCCGCTTTAAAACTTTTTTTGTAGTTATTGTTTTTTTTCCATTAATAATTTTTGTAAAAGTTAGGTCGTATTTTTGATCTCGATCTATACCAAAGACAAAAAAACCATCTTTTGAGACTTTAACTTCTTTTTTTCCAACCAAAATTTTAGCATTAGGGTTAGTTTTACCTAATATAAAATGACCTTGTAGAAATTTACCCTGGAATTCAATAGCTTTTACTGGTGATATAAAAATTAAAAAAACAAAAAAAAATCTATAAATTATTGAGCTGTCCATCCACCATCTATAATTATTGATGTTCCAGTTATCATTGAAGATGCTGAGGATGCCAAAAAGCATACTGTTGTAGCAACATCACTTTCAGTAGCTGCTTTACCCATAGGAATATTTCCAAGAGCTAATTTTTTAAATTTTTTGTTTTTAAAAAAGTTTTTAACCATAGGTGTTTCAACAAAGGTAGGTGCTACCGTATTAACTCGGATATTTTTTTTTGCTAATTCTATACCCATTCCCTTAGTTAGTCCTTCTATTCCAAATTTTGTCATATTGTATACGTTTCTACCGCTCATACCAACATGACCTAGTTGAGACGACATATTTATAATTGAGCCAGGTCTTTTTTTATTTTTTAGCATCTTTTTTACGACAAGTTGTGCCACGTTAAATGCTGCTTTTAAATTTAAATCTACAAGGTAATTCATACTTTTTTGTTTAATTTTTTCAAAGGGCTCTGGAATATTAGTCCCTGCATTGTTTACAAGCACATCAATAATTTTAATCTTTTCTAATTTTTGTTTTAAATCTTCATAATTCATTACATCGCACGAAACTTTAATAATTTTACCTTTAACTTTTTTGATATCCTTTTCTAATTTATTAAGATCTGAGGATGTTCTGCTTAAAGCTATAACAGTTGCACCTGCTTCAGCTAATGCAATTGAACACGCTCTTCCAAGTCCTTTTCCTGCACCAGTAACTAAAGCATATTTGTTTTTAAGATTTATTTTTTGAAGATACATTAAAAGAATAATATTTTAATATCTGTGTAAATCAACTCAACTGCTACAATTAAAATGGCTAATAATCCAAGCCAAGCTATCCATCTATATTTTTTAATCCATCCAGAAATTAAAGTTGCTGCAGTTGCCATTAAAACAATTGATAAAACTAACCCAAAAACAAGAAGTCCATAATGTTCACCAGCTGCACCTGCTACACCTAGGACATTATCTAAACTCATTGTAAAATCAGCTAATAGAACAGTCCAAATAGCCTTTAAAAAACTAGAGCTATCTACTTTAATGTCTTCTTCGGACTCAGAACCTTTTATTACGTCCACATAAAGTTTGTAAACAATATAAAGGAGCAATAATCCTCCTATTAACCTCAAACCTGTAATTTGTAAAAGATATGCGGTAAGCAATGTTAAAATAATTCTTAAAATAACTGCACCACCAATTCCCCAGAAAATAACTTTTTTTCTTTGTTCTGGTGGAAATTTAGATGCAACCATTCCAATTATAATTGCATTGTCTCCAGCTAAAACTAAATCAATAAGAATAATTTGAGTTAATATTGCTATTTGCTCAGGTGTAAAAAATTCTGCAAACATTATTGTTTTAGTATCATGTCTGCACCTTTTTCTGCAATCATTATTGTTGGTGCATTTGTATTACCTGAAGTGATGTTTGGCATTATTGATGCATCTATAACTCTTAAATTATTAACACCTCTAACCTTAAGTTTTTCATCTACTACAGACATTTCATCTTGGCCCATTTTACAGGTTCCTACTGGATGAAAAATAGTTTGTGCATAATTAGAAGCTTCTTTAACTAACTCCTCATCGTCATTTAAATGAATGCCGGGTCTGTATTCCTCTGGGGTATATTTTTTGAAAGTTTCAGACTCCATTATAATTTTTCTGGTTAATTTAAGTCCTTTAGCTGCAATCATTCTATCGTGATCGGTTGATAGATAGTTTTGTTTTATTTTTGCATAAGTTCTCGAGTCTTTATCAACAATACTAACATGTCCTCTACTTGTCGGTCTGATATTTGAAACAGTAGGCGTGAATGCATGGAAATCATGATTTTTTGTTGCTCCTAACGTATCCATACTCATGGGCTGAACATGCCATTGTAAATCTGGTAGCTCTAAAGATGGATCGCTTTTAGCAAACATACAAAGTTGACTTGCACCCATAGTCATTGGGCCGCTTCTTTTAAAAACGTATTCTAGGCCAATCATTAAATTTCCGAATAAACTATTTATTTTTTTATTTAGGGATTTTAATCCATTAATTTTATAAATTGGTCTAAGCATTAAATGATCATGTAAATTTTCTCCAACACCATTTAAATTTTGCACCATATCAATTCCGAGATTTTTAAGTTTTTCTGGATTTCCTATACCAGAAACTTGTAAGATTTGAGGAGATCCTATAGCCCCTGATGAAATAATAATTTCTTTATTTGCTTGAACTTTTTTTAATTCATTTCCTTCCCAATACTCAATTTCTTTTGCAGTTTTATTTTCAAAATTTATTTTTTTGACATGTGAATGAGTTAAAATTTTTAAATTTTTCCTGCTCTTGATTGGGTTTAAATATCCAACAGCTGTACTACATCTAAAGCCATCCTTTTCAGTTACTTGGAAATAACCACAGCCATGATTATCACCAGTATTAAAATCTTTTGTTTTTGGAATACCAAATTCCTCAGCAGCATTTTGAAATTCATCTAGAAGAGGCAGATGTATTCTTTGATCTGAAACAGATAAAGGGCCTCCAACTCCATGAAACTCATCTTTTCCTCTTTCTTGGTTTTCTGCTTTGATAAAATAAGGCAAAACATCATCCCATCCCCAACCAGTATTACCTAATTGTCTCCAAATATCATAATCTCTGTGTTGACCTCTAATATAAAGCAGACCATTGATAGAAGAACTGCCTCCTAATGTTTTTCCTCTAGGATACCTAATAGAAATATTGTTCATGCTCTCATCAGGTTCTGTTTTGTAGCACCAATCAGTCTTTGGGTTGTGCATTGTTTTGAAATAACCAACAGGAATATGTATCCATGGGTAATTATCTTTGCCTCCAGCTTCAATTAATAACACTTTATTTGAAGGATTTTCAGACAACCTGTTAGCAAGTACGCATCCTGCTGATCCAGCACCTAAAATTATAAAATCAAAATTGTCCATATTAGAACTCTTATAAATTAAATTTTTTTTATTTGTTATATTTCTGTACACAAAAATATCCAAATAATCCAATATTAGCACTTGTTTTAGATTTCATTCTTTGACAAGCTTTTGTTTTTAAAAAATAAAGAGAGGGAAACAAATGAAAAAAATCATTTCAATGTTATTTGCAGTTGCAATGGTATTTGGATTTATTTCAAATGCTAATGCTGCAAAAACACTAAAATGTCAGACAGTTCTTAACACTAAAGCTGATGAAGTTAAAATGTTAAAAGACTTTACTGACACTGTTACAACTTTGACAGGTGGATCTCTTAAGTTTGAAATAATGCCTGCAGGAGCTGTTGTTGGTGTAAAAGAAACTTTAGATGCTGTTGATAAAGGACTTATCGACTGTGGATTTGCTTGGACACACTATTGGTCAGGTGATCACCCTGCCGCTATGTTATTCGGTTCGCCAGTAGCTGGTGGTGGTGTTGGTATTGACAACATCGCATTCTTATCATGGTTTCAATATGGTGGAGGAAAAGAGCTATATGACAGACTTTGGAAAGAAATGGGTAGAGATATTAAAGGATTTATGATTCAACCAGTTGGACCAGAAGCTTTAGGTTGGTTTCCAAAACCAATTAAAGATATGGCTGACTTTAGAAAATATAAGTTCAGAACTCCTCCAGGAATTCCAGGACAAACTTATAAAGATATCGGTATAGCATCTGTTGCTATGGGTGGTGGAGATATTCTACCAGCTTTAGAAGCAGGAACTATTGATGCTGCTGAATGGTGTTGTCCAAAACCAGACTTAACGTTTGGTTTCCAAAAAGTATTAAAGCACTACTACCTACAAGGTTTACACCAAGTAGTCGTAAATGCTGACTTTTATATTACTGGAAAAACATACAATGCTATGAGTGCTCATGAGAAGAAGTCTCTAGAAGTTGCAGCAAATGCATCTCTAGCGAAATCTCTAAGTTACAGAATCTATGAAAACGGAAAAGCTTTAAAAGAGCTTACAGAAGTTCATGGTGTAAAATTAGAAGATACTCCTTCTGATTACTTCACAGAATACATGGCAGCTGCTAAGAAAAGTTTGGAAACAAACGCAGCTAAAAATGCATTCTTTGCTGAAGTTTGGGACTCTATGAAAGAATTTGCTGATATCGCAGTTCCTTTCTGGAGTGGTGCTCAAATGTCTAATGCGAAGCTAGGAATGGCTCACGCAGCAACATTAAAGTAATCATTAAATAATCTTTACGTTAGAGCGGACTTAATAGTCCGCTCTAATTTTTTATATAAAATTTTATGGCAGACGAACCAGGTAAATTAGATATATCAGATGAAATGATTGCCGAAAGGCGAGGTGGTTCAGGAAAAATGCCAAGTGATATGCCATCATGGATGGCAAGTTCAATTGTAAATATAGATAAATTTAGCAAATGGGTTGGTAATGTTGTTTGTTGGATATTAATGCCATTAATTCTTGCAATGACTTATGAAGTTCTTGCTAGAAAATTATTTCATTCCCCTACAATTTGGGCTTATGATATCAGTCGATTTTTATATGGTGCACTTTTTATGTTGGGTGCTGGTTATGCACTTTCTAAAGGTGTTCATATAAGAGCTGATTTTTTATACAGAAATTTTAAAACTAAGAATCAAGGAACAATTGATTTTTGGTTATATATTTTATTTTATTTTCCAGGCTTAATAGTATTTCTTTACATGACTATTGGATATGTAGGGGAGTCTATTCAAAGAGGTGAAAGAGGAATGGATACAACTTGGATGCCATATATGTGGCCAATTAAAAGTTGCCTACTTATTGGAATAATATTTTTACTAATCCAAGGTATTTCAGAATTATTTAAAAGTTATTGGGCTGCCACAAGAGGAAAATGGCCAGGAGAAGATGAATGATAGCAGAATTAATTGATCCAGCCATTTTAGGTTTTATTTTAGTTGGAGTAATGCTTTTTGCAATCTTTGTCGGATTTCCAATTTCATTTACATTAATTTTCTTAGGTTTTGTATTTGGGTATCTAGGATTTGGAAAATTAGTCTTTTATTTAATGACCCTCCAGTTCTCGATGGTCATGACCGAACAAACCCTCGCTGCCGTCCCGCTCTTTGTCTTTATGGGCATTATGATGGAACAAGCAGGACTGATGGAAAGATTGTTCTCATCATTTCAAATGATGTTGGCTAGAGTAAGAGGTGCATTGTATTATGCTGTATTGTTTGTTTCAGTAATCTTTGCTGCAGCAACAGGAATTGTTGGTGCCTCTGTAACCATACTGGGAATCATGGCTGCAAAATCAATGAATAGATCTGGTTATGATGTAAGACTTGCAGCTGGCACAATTACAGCTGGTGGTACTTTAGGAATTTTAATTCCACCAAGTATTATGCTTGTTGTGATGGGTCCAATTATGGAAATTCCTGTAATTGACTTATTTGCTGCTGCTATAATACCTGGAATTCTTCTTGCTAGTTTATACGCTGGCTACACAACAATAAGATGCATGATAAATCCAAAATTAGGACCTGTAATTCCTGAAGAAATGAGGGCAGCAAGCATGAAAGAAGTTTGGATTGAATTTTTCTTAGGTTTAGTTCCACCTGCAGCTCTCGTCTTTGCTGCATTAGGAAGTATATTGTTTGGTTTTGCAACACCTACAGAAGCAGCAGGTTGTGGTGCTATGGGAGCTTTATTGCTTTCATTAGCGTACAAAAAATTAACTCTATCTAAACTTCAAGAGGCACTAGTTAAAACTTTAGAAATTACTGCTTTGATAATGGTTTTAGTCGCTGCATCAAACTTTTTTGGAGCTGTATTTGCAAGACTTGGTACTCCAACCTTATTAACTGAATTTTTGTTAGGATTAGAAATGAATAAATATTTAATCCTAGGTATTGTTATGGTTGCAATATTTTTATTAGGTTGGCCATTAGAATGGGTACCAATTGTTATGATTATTGTCCCAATTCTTTTACCGTTAATTGAGGCTTTAGGCTTTAATTTAACTTGGTTCGCAATATTGGTCGCTGTAAATCTCCAGACCGCCTGGCTATCACCACCTGTAGCTTTGTCTGCTTATTTTTTAAAAGGTGTAGTACCTGAATGGGATTTAAAAGATATTTATTATGGAATGATGCAATTTATGGTTCTACAAGTTATAGGCTTAATTTTAATAATCATATTTCCTAAAATTGCCTTATGGCTACCAACTCTCTTATATGGACAGTAGAATTTATTAGTTTAAAATAAATTAAGTGAATCAACCTAAAGTAAAATACTCTCTATCTAATTGGGACTTAGTCACAGTTAATCCAAATTATAAAACTTGGAATTGGAAAGATCTATTTTGTTTTTGGGGAGCAAATGTACAGAGTGTAATTGGTTTCTCATTAATATCCTCTTTATACTTAATGTATAGTTTAAATATATTTGTAGTTTTTTTTGGAATAATATTAGGATCTTTTTTCGTTTATTTATTTTCAAATATTATTGGAAAACCTTCCCAAAAATTCGGTTTACCATTTGCAGTATTGCTTAGATCCTCACTAGGATTTAATGGCGCTAAATTTTTTGGGTTAATCAGAAGTTTAGTTGGAATATTTTTATTTGGAATTCAAACTTATTTTTTGTCTAAAATTTTAGTTTACTTAATTAGAATAGTAATTTTTTCTATAGACAATTCTTTATTGCAGCAGGAAATATTTATTTTTTATTATTTTGGTATGAATATTATTGATTGGTCTGCAATAATAATCACAATTATTCTACAGACTTTGTTTTTTACTGTTGGGATGCAGTACAACAAGAAAATAATTAATTTTTCAGCAATGACAGTCTATGCTGGTTTGTTAATTTTTTTCTTTGTTGTTTTATTAAGTGATGTGAAAATAACTACTGAAGCTTTTTCAAATATTTTTAATTTAAATAATTTTTTAGATGTTAATAATTTAGCACCTTTATTGACTGTTGCTGGAACAATATTTGCCTATTTTTCAATTTTGATAATTAGTTTTGGTGATTTTTCTAGATATGTAAAAAATGAGCAAGAATTAAAAAAAGGAAACTTAAGTTTAATTTTGAATTTAATTATTTTTTCATTTTTATCTGTTTTCATTGTTATAGGGTCCGATGTTTTTCTTAATCAAAAATTTTCAGATATAGATAGAATTTTTACCAATCCAACAGATATAGTAGGAAAATTTGATAATATACAAATAACAATAGTCGTTCTATTTTTTATTATAATTGCTTCAGCTTCTACAAATTTAGTTGCCAATTTCGTCCCATCTCAGTACTCTCTAATAAATTTTGCTCCTTCAATATTAAGTTTAAAAAGCGCTAGTTATTTAATTGCTTTTTTTGGTTTGTTGATCGCAATCTTCTGGCTGACTATATTGAGCCAAATAGGAATTTTATCGTTTGTTGATACTTTTGGTGCTTTCTTTGGTCCTTTATTTGGAGTGATGGCAGCTGATTATTATTTAATTAAAAATCAAGAATTAAGTAATAAAGACCTATATTCTATAGACAAGGAGAGTGCTTATTATTATTCAGGTGGTTGGCATATAAAAGGTGTTTATTCTTTATTATTAGGATTTATTTTTTCAGCGTCAACAATTTGGAATACTAATTTAATGTTTTTACAATCTTATGCTTGGATAATAGGTGCATTTGTTGCTTGGATAACATATTACTTGTTGGCAAAAAAATAATTTTAATGCACACATTTGATTTTAAAAATAGAACAGCTGTAGTTACTGGTGGAGCCCAAGGGTTTGGTTTAGATGTTGCAAAAAGATTTTTAGAGTCTGGTGCTAAAGTATTTATATGGGATATCGATGAAAAGCTTCTTAAATCAGCAGTTGATGAATTAAAAAACCCTAACTTATTTTATAGTGTCGTTGATATATCAAATTATCAAGATGTAGAGAAAAACGTTGCAGACATAACCTCAAAATCAAATATAGATATTTTAATCAATAATGCAGGGATAACAGGACCTACAGGTCCTTTGTGGGAGTATGATGTCGATATGTGGAATAAAATAGTACAGATAAATTTAATGGGCACTTTTAACTGCTGTCGAGCAATTGTCCCAAATATGATTAAAAACAACTATGGAAGAATTGTTAATGTTGCTTCCGTTGCAGGCAAAGATGGTAATGCAAATGCAAGCGCGTATAGCTCAGGAAAAGCTGGCGCAATTGGGTTGACAAAAGCTTTGGGTAAAGAATTAGCTGACAAAGATATCGCTGTAAACGCTGTCACCCCAGCAGGTGCTAAAACTAGAATTTTAGATCAAATGAGTAAAGAGCATGTACAAAGAATGCTGTCAAAGGTGCCAAGAGGAAGATTTCTTGAAATACATGAATTTACCTCACTAGTTTGCTGGCTTTCTTCACAAGAAAATACTTTTTCTACAGCTGCGGTATTTGATATCAGTGGTGGTAGATCGACATATTAGTCTCAAAAATTTGAAACTATTTTTTGATCATTATTTTGATTTTTAATAGAATATTTACCCATAACTGGTGCTGTGATCATTATTGACCAATATATAAGAAGAACAAACACAGAAATTATTTTCATATAACTCATTTAACAATCAATTTTGAATTTAGAATGTTGAAATTGTGACTGAATATTGAATTTATAAATAATCTATCTATAAGAAGAACATGTTAAAAATTTTTTATATTTTTATTATATCATTAATCTTTCTTAGCTCTGCACATGCAGAAACTGTAAAAGTTTTTGAATTTACTGAAAAAGAACTATCAGCACTTGAGATCCGTAAAGTAAGAGGAGCAGATAATAAGACTTCTTATAGTGTTGGATCAAATGAAAATGGTAATTATTTAAAAGCCGTAGCAGATAATGCTGCTTCAGGCCTAGGAAAAGAGATCAAAATTGACCTAAATAAAACACCTTTTATCAATATTACTTGGAAAATTGAGAAGGACCTTCGTGGAATTAAAGAGAATACGAAAAAAGGTCATGATTATGCCGCCCGTGTTTTTGCGATTAAAAAAACTGGAGCTACACCTTTATCAAATAGAGCAATTAATTATGTTTTTTCAAGTAATAGCGCAGTTGGTGAAAATAGACCAAGTCCATATACAAAAAAATCAATAGACAATGTATTAGCAACCACTAAAGACAACTTAAATGAATGGGTAACAGTAAAAGCCAATGTTAAAGAAGATTTTAAAAAATTTCATGATCTAGATGTGAATGAGCTAGATGGCCTGGCTATAATGGCTGATACTGATAATTCTAAAATGAAATCAATTTCTTATTTTCAGAATATCTATTTTTCAGCAGATTAATTATCATTTTATATACTTTTTTAATCCAATACTTAAAAACGATAATAAAATAGCTGCGATAACATCAGCAATTGGAATTGCATTTGGAAATCCAAAGTTCCATATAATTACTCCGATTAACCAAATTATATAAATTTTCATCTTAGATATTGTATCTTAGTTTCTATTAAATTTTTATTTATTTGATATTATTAATTTATGCATAAAAATTTTACTTATAATGCTAAAGTGTATTATGAGGACACAGACGCTGGTGGAGTCGTGTACTACGCTAACTATTTAAAATATTTAGAAAGAGCTAGAACTGAAGCGTTATCAACTATTGGATTAAGCAATACAAAAATAAAAAATGACTTTGGTGCTCTTATAATTGTTAAATCGTGCAATATTGAATATAAAAAATCTGCATATTTAGAGGATGATTTACAAATTAAATCTTTTGTAGACTCTACTTCAAAAACTTCTTTTTTAATGAATCAATCAATATTTAAAGATGAGGAATTGATCGTAGAAGCTAAAATTCATCTAGTATTTATAAATGAAAAATTTAAGCCAGTTAAAATTCCAGAAAAAATCCTATCAGACTTTCAACCCTATACTTCTAGTTCATAGATATTTTTCTAGCTTTTTTAAATAAGTCTACAATCATTCTTTCAGATATAAGTTTAGTATTTACATTTCTAGGGCTAGGGTGATAACAGGCAATCAATTTAATATTTCCTGGTAGTAAATAGGATTTTCCGTGAATAAATTTTATCTTTTCTTTTAAATTGTATTTTTTTTTATAAAATTTAATACAATTATCAAATGCCACTTTTCCTAATGCAATAATAGTTTTTAATTTTTTTAAATTATAAATCTCGCTATCAAAGTATTTTGAACAATTATTAAGCTCTTCTATTTCAGGTTTGTCTCCTGGAGGAACACATTTTAAAATATTAGTTATGTATGTTGATTTTAATTTAAGACCATCATTTAGATTTTCTGAATTTGGTTGGTTCGAAATTTTAGCTTTAAATAAACATTTAAATAAAAAGTCTCCAGATTTATCTCCTGTGAAAGCTCTTCCTGTTCGTGTGCCACCATGGGCTGCTGGAGCTAATCCAATTATTAAAATTTTTGCATCAATTTCGCCAAACCCTGTAACTGGTTTTCCCCAGTAAATTTCATTTATATTTTGTTTTCTTTTTTCTGTTGAAATTTTTTTTACAAAATTAACAAGTCTTGGACATTTTTTACATTTAAGAATTGTTTTATTTAAACTATCTATTTTAATATTCATAAATGAAAATTTTAAATTATTTAGCTATAATATTTATATGCATTAATCCCTCAGTTAAAGCAGATTCAAAAAAAATTTTAATAGATGAATTGCAAAAGGGTGGAAAATTAATTTTCATAAGACATGCTTATGCCCCTGGTGGCGGCGATCCAGATAACTTTGATATCAAAGATTGTACAACTCAAAGAAATTTAAGTGAAAGTGGTAGAGTTCAATCACAAAAAATTGGTAATTTTTTTAAGAAAAATAAAATTTCAATTGGAAAAGTTTATTCTAGTGAATGGTGTCGATGTAAAGAAACAGCATCTATTGCCTTTAAAGAATATGAAACTAAAAATTTTCTAAACTCATTTTTTAGTACAAAATTTGCTAATAATAGAAAAAAGCAAATAATTGATTTTGATAAATTTCTTAGTACCTGGGATAAAGATCAAAATTTAGTTTTTGTTACACATTATGTATTGATTTCTGAAATTTTAAATTATGCACCATCATCTGGAGAGATTGTTGTTTCGGATAAAAGTTTAAAAGTTATTGATACTTTAGAAATTGAATATTAAAGTAAATTATCATGTCATCTAAAAGAGCAATGAGACAAGCACAAAAGCAAGCGTACGCAAAGCATCGTTCAAATATTACAAATAGTAGATTTGAACTTAAGAAAAAATTTATTACCAAAAACAAAGAAGAAAAAAAAAATAAAAATTAACTTTCTTGATCAAATTTCTCTATTTTTTTACAAGTAGAGATTTTAGATAAACTTTCGACATCATTCAAAACAGCCTTAACAAATATTTCTGGTTTATCTTTTTCAAATAAAATTTGAGTGTAAAACTGAGGATACCCATGTTTTAATGTAAGTATTTTTCCATTTTCCTCATAAATATTTCTCACATAGGAGTTTTTCTTTTTAACGCTTAAATCAGTGATCTTATATTTTTGATAAGTTTTTTCATTATAAACGTAATTACGTGTCATAATTAATTCATTAAGATTTAAAATATATTCATTTTTTAAAAAACTGTCCTCTTTATGATCACATTTGCTCAACACAATTATTTCTGAGTTAGAATTAAAGGATATAAAAAAAAATAAAAAAAAAAATATTAAAAACTTATTTTCTCTCATTTTTATCTACAAAAAATAAAGCTATAATAAATATTACAGTCCATGCAAATACAGACAATGTTTTAAAAGGAGTGGTATCTGCTCCCCAAACATCAAAGAATAAAGCACCAATAATTATACCTATTGCATAGATAATGCTTACAATTTTAACTTTGCTCATATTTTATACTACTCTTTTAATAAGTTTTTCTTGAAAAGAGACATGCCATTCTTGATTTTATATGAGTACGATTCTTTAAAACTTTCAAGTTGCCAACCAGTCAGCCTTTTTTCAATTTGAATTATATTTTCTTTTTTCCAATCATCAGTTGTTTCTTCAAGCTTCCAAAGTCGTTTTTCCTCATTACTTCTTCCACAACCATAACAATAGCCTGTTGTTGGATCAGTTTTACAAATACTTATACAAGGTGAAATAATCATTTTTAATAAATTAGTATAAAATTTATTAGATAAATAGATAATTTTTTAACAATTGTCATTGGACAAATAGTTTCAATAATATATAAAACCTCGTAATTTGTGGGGCGATGGCGGAATTGGTAGACGCGTTGGTCTTAGGAACCAATATGGCAACATGTGAAGGTTCGAGTCCTTTTCGCCCTACCATTAAGATATTATGAAAGTTACAGTAGAAAATAAAAAAGGTTTAAATAAAGATCTTAAAATTTTTATCGATAAAGAGACAATGAACTCTTATATGGATGAAAAATATGAAGAGATCAAAGGTAGTGTAAACCTTAAAGGATTTAGACCAGGTAAAGTTCCAAAAGAAATTTTAAAAAGACAATTTGGTAAAGCAGTTTTTGGAGAGGTCTTAGATAAAGTTTTAAAAGAAACATCAACTAAAGCACTAGAGGAAAAAAAGATAAAACCAGCTGGCCAACCAAAACTTGATTTAAAGACTTATGGTGAAGACAAAGATTTAGAATATGTTTTATCAGTAACAGAGCTACCAAAAGTAGAAATTAAATCTTTAGAAAATATTAAATTTGACAAATACACTGTTGCAATTGATGAGAATGAAACTGATAAAAGAATAAAAGAAATAGCAAAAAACCAACCAAATTTTAAGGAAGTAAGCGCTGATACAAAAGCTAAAAAAGGTGATTTAGTCTCTTTAGACTACAAAGCAACAATTGATGGCAAGGACTTTAAAGGAAGCGAAGGAAAGAACACTCAGCTTACGCTAGGTAAAGATTTATTTTTAAAAGGTTTCGACGATCAATTGATTGGAGTTAAGAAAGATGATGAAAAAATTGTTGAAGCAATTTTGCCAGAAAATTTCCCTGAAAAAGAATTAGTAAATAAAAAAGCTAAATTCAATTGTAAGATTTTAAGTGTTAAGCAATCAGAAGAAGTAAAAATTGATGATGATTTTGCAAAAAATCTAGGAGCAAAAGATTTAAAAGATTTAAAAACATTAATTTCAAAACAAATTAATGATGAATATAAAAATTCTTTAGATCAATTATCTAAAAATCAAATTCTAAAAGAAATAGAAAAAATTAAAGTAGACGAAATTCCAGAAAATTTAGTCGAAGAAGAAGTAAAAATTCTTTCCCAAGGTATGTCAGAGGAAGAAGCTAAGAAAAATAAAAAAAATTTTGAAGAAAAAGCAAAAACAAGAATTAAAACTGGACTAATTTTAAATGAGTTTGGTGAGAAAAATCAAATAAAAGTAACAGAACAAGAAGTTCAGGCTGAGGTACAAAAACAATTAAGAATGATGCCTGGACAAGAAAAAATGGTTATGGATTTTTATCAAAAAAATCCTTCAGCATTAGCAAGTTTAAGAGGAACTGTATATGAGGAAAAAATTTTAAATTTAATTAAAGAAAAAGGGAAACCAAATAAAAAAGAAATTTCAAAAGAAGAAGCTGAAAAAATCTTAAAAGAGGCACATAAAAATGATCATGATCATGGAAAAGAAAAAAAAGAAACGAAGAAAAAATCCTCAACAACATCTGCGAAAGAAAAAAAACCTGCAACTAAAAAGGCAAAATCAAAGCCTACAGCGAAAAAGATAAAAAAAGTTAGCAAAAAGTAATCTCAAGTTGTATAAGTAAAACGAATCAACTTATGACAACAAAATTATCAGAACATATGAGCAATCTTGTACCAATGGTAGTCGAACAATCTAGCAAAGGTGAAAGAGCTTACGATATTTATTCAAGACTATTAAAAGAAAGAATCATTTTTTTTAACAGGTCAAATTAATGATAATGTTGCATCACTAGTTACTGCTCAATTATTATTTTTAGAGGCTGAAGATCCAAAAAAAGAAATTTATTTATACATCAATAGTCCTGGAGGTTTGGTTTCAGCAGGTCTTGGTATCTATGATACAATGCAATATGTGAAGCCAGACATTTCTACTTTATGTATTGGTCAAGCTGCTTCCATGGGTTCTTTTTTGCTTGCAGCTGGCACAAAAGGTAAAAGATTTTCATTACCAAACTCAAGAATAATGGTTCATCAACCATCTGCAGGTTTTCAAGGACAGGCAACTGATATTGAAATTCATGCAAATGAGGTTTTGTCTTTAAAGAAAAGGCTTAATGAAATTTATTCAAAGCATACTGGAAAAAGTGTTGATGAAATAAAATCTGCTCTTGAAAGAGATAATTTTATGACAGCAGATGTCGCACAATCTTTTGGTCTGATTGACGAAGTAGTAGAAAAAAGATCTTAATACACAATATATTGAGTCAGCATTATTCGAAACTTGATTAGTATGAGTCTTCTATAATAGAGTAATTAAATTGATTCGTTATAAAAATTAAAATGACAACAAATAATAAAAATATTCTTTACTGTTCTTTCTGCGGCAAGAGCCAACATGAAGTAAGAAAGTTGATTGCTGGTCCGACAGTTTTCATCTGTGATGAATGCGTTGAGTTATGTATGGACATCATAAAAGAAGAGAGTAAAGATACTTTTGTAAAACATCAAGATGGTCTTCCATCTCCGAAGGAAATTTGTTCAGTATTAGATGATTATGTAATTGGCCAAGCTCATGCAAAGAAAGTATTATCTGTTGCAGTACACAATCATTACAAAAGATTAAATTATGAAAGCAAAACAAGTAAAAATGTTGAGCTATCAAAATCTAATATACTTTTAGTAGGTCCCACAGGTTGTGGAAAAACATTGCTTGCACAAACCCTGGCTAGAATCCTAGACGTTCCATTTACAATGGCTGATGCAACTACTCTAACAGAAGCAGGTTATGTTGGAGAGGATGTTGAAAATATTATTTTAAAATTGTTACAAGCATCTGACTATAATGTTGAAAAGGCTCAAAGAGGAATAGTTTATATTGATGAAGTTGATAAAATAAGCAGAAAATCTGAAAACCCATCAATTACAAGAGATGTATCTGGTGAAGGTGTTCAGCAAGCTCTTCTTAAAATAATGGAAGGAACAGTTGCAAGTGTTCCGCCTCAAGGTGGTAGAAAACATCCTCAGCAAGAATTTTTACAAGTAGATACTACAAACATTTTGTTTATTTGTGGTGGTGCGTTTGCAGGACTTGATAAAATAATTTCTCAAAGAGATAAAGGTACTTCAATTGGTTTTGGTGCAGATGTAAAAAATACACAAGACAAGAAAACTGGTGAATGGATGAAAGGTCTAGAGCCAGAAGATTTATTAAAATTTGGATTGATTCCAGAATTTATTGGAAGACTTCCAATGATAGCAACACTTGAAGATTTAGATGAAAAGTCCTTAATAAAAATATTACAAGAACCAAAAAACTCTTTAACAAAACAATATCAAGAGTTATTTAAATTAGATGGTGCTAAACTAACATTTAAGGAAAATGCATTAAAAGAAATAGCGCAAAAAGCAATTAGCAAAAAAACTGGAGCAAGAGGTTTGAGATCAATTCTAGAAAATATTTTATTGAAAACAATGTACGATCTTCCGAGTCAAGATAATATTGAAGAAATTATTATTGATGCTAGTGCAGCAAAAGGACAGTCACAACCAATATTAGTTCATGCTAAAGGTGACCATAAATCTAAGTCAAATAAGACCACAGCGGCTTAATATCCTTAATAAGTAACAATTACCTATTGCATTATAAAATATAATATCCATATTGATCGTATGGACGTTAAAATATCACTTCCCTTACTTCCTCTGAGAGACATTGTAGTCTTTCCGAGCATGGTAATACCCTTGTTTGTAGGAAGAGATAAATCTATTTCAGCACTTAATGAAGTAATGAAAAAAGATAAGAAAATTATTTTAGTAACTCAAAAAAATTCAGAAATTGATGATCCTAAGAAGACAGACGTGTTTATGTATGGTTGTGAAGGAAGTATTTTACAATTGTTAAAATTACCAGATGGTACAGTTAAAGTTTTGGTAGAAGGTATTAAAAGAGTAAAAATTTTAGATTTTAAGGATAATGAAAAGTTTATAACATGTGACTACACACTCTATAACGATGTTTTATCTAAGGACGAGGATTTATTTCCTTTAGCTGCTACAGCTTTAAGAAGATTAGAAAAATTAACTTCAATAAATAAAAAAATTTCTAGTGAAACAATTAATACAATTAAGCAATTAAAAGACCCTTCTCAGATTGCTGACAATATTGCATCTCATATAACTGCTACGATTTCAGAAAAACAACAAATTTTTGAAACCGTGGATGTAAAGAAAAGATTAAATGCCATTATTAAAATAATGGAAAATGAGACCAGTATTATTGGTGTTGAAAAAAGAATAAGAGGTAGAGTTAAAACTCAAATGGAAAAAACTCAAAGAGAGTATTATCTAAATGAGCAATTAAAAGCTATTCAAAAAGAACTTGGAGAGATTGAAGACGGCAAGGATGAAACAACTAGTTTAAATAAAGCAATTACGAAGGCTAAAATGCCAAAAGAGGTTGAAAAAAAGTGTCTTCAGGAATTAAAAAAATTAAAAAATATGAGTCCAATGTCTGCAGAGGCAACAGTTGTGAGAAATTATTTAGATTGGATGACAGAACTTCCTTGGCATAAAAAAAGTGAAGTTGATATAGATTTAACTAAAGCACTAAATATTCTTGATAAAGATCATTTTGGATTGGAAAAAGTAAAAGAGAGAATTATTGAATTTTTAGCAGTTCAAAAAAGAATGGAAAAAATCAAAGGTCCAATCTTATGTCTAGTGGGCCCACCAGGAGTTGGAAAAACATCTCTAGGAAAATCAATAGCAAAAGCAACCAATAGAGAATTTGTTAGAATGTCTGTTGGTGGTATGAGAGATGAAGCAGAAATAAGAGGTCATAGAAGAACATATATCGGATCTCTCCCAGGTAAAATTATTCAGATGATGAAAAAAGCAGGGACTAAAAATCCATTAATTTTGTTAGATGAAATTGATAAAATAGGAAATGATTATAGAGGCGATCCATCTTCAGCATTATTAGAGGCTTTAGATCCAGAACAGAACACAACATTTAATGATCATTATTTAGAAGTAGATTATGATTTATCAGATGTGATGTTTGTAACAACCGCTAACACCTTAAACATTTTACCTCCGTTATTAGATAGAATGGAAGTAATTAGATTAGCAGGTTACACAGAAGATGAAAAAATTAGTATTGCAAATAAATATTTATTACCAAAACAAATCAAAGATAATGGTGTCAAAGAAAAAGAAATGAAATTGGATGATGATATTATAAAAGAAGTTATTAGGGGATACACAAAAGAGTCAGGTGTAAGAAATCTTGAAAGAGAAATTTCTAAACTTGCAAGAAAAGTTGTCAAAAAAATTGTAGCGGGTGAAGAAAAAGAAGTTGGAATAAATAATAAAAATTTATCTGATTTTTTAGGTGTTCCCAAGTTTAAGTTTGGAGAATTAGAGTCTGATAATAGAGTAGGAATAGTGACAGGACTTGCTTGGACTGAGTATGGTGGCGAAATTTTAAAAATTGAAACCGTTACAATGCCAGGAAAAGGAAGAATGCAAATTACTGGTAAATTAGGTGATGTGATGCAAGAGTCAGTCAAAGCTGCAAAATCTTTTGTAAGATCAAAATGTTTAGAGTATGGAATTATTCCACCTATTTTTGAGAAAAAAGATTTTCATATCCATGTTCCTGAAGGCGCAACACCAAAAGATGGTCCATCAGCAGGTATTGGTATGGTAACCTCAATTGTTTCATCAATAACAAATATTCCTGTAAGAAGAGATGTCGCTATGACTGGTGAAGTAACTTTAACTGGACAGGTATTGCCAATTGGTGGTTTGAAAGAAAAATTATTAGCCGCACATAGAGCTGGAATAAAAGAAGTTTTAATTCCTAAAGAAAACGAAAAAGATCTAGTAGATATGCCTAAGAAAATTATAGATGATATCAAGATCACTCCTGTTGAATATGCTGATCAGGTTATAAAAATAGCTTTAACAAAAGAACTTAAACCTACAGAGTGGGTTGAGGTAGATATATCTAAAAAAGACGATAAATCTCAAGCTAGTATTCAATAATAATTAATTTACATTATTTAAGTGTTGATGTAATAAGTAGCCTTGTTTTGGGCGGTTAGCTCAGTTGGTAGAGCATCTCGTTTACACCGAGGGGGTCAAAGGTTCGAGTCCTTTACTGCCCACCAAAACAATAAAGTGGGGGTGTAGCTCAGTTGGTTAGAGCGATCGCCTGTCACGCGATAGGTCGAGGGTTCGAGTCCCTTCACTCCCGCCACTTTTTCGCATTTTTTAATGTTAATATTAATAAAAATGTGACGTATCAGCCCTTCAACAACAGATAAAAACTGATATATAGATTTCCATGTTATCTGATTTTTTAAAAGATTACTTACCAATAATAATATTTTTAGTATTAGCTCTTGGGTTAAGTTGTGCTTTTGTCGTTGTAAACTTTATTCTATCACCAAAAAAACCTGATCCTGAAAAACTTTCAGCTTATGAGTGTGGTTTTGAACCTTTCGAGGATTCAAGAATGGAATTTGATGTGAGATTTTATTTGGTTGCAATTCTATTTATTATTTTTGATTTAGAGATAGCATTTTTATTTCCATGGGCAATATCCCTTGGAAATATTGGATTATTAGGTTTTTCATCAATGATGATTTTTTTGTTCATACTTACAATAGGTTTTATTTATGAATGGAAAAAAGGTGCTTTAGACTGGGAATAAAAATTATTAACCACAATGAATAATAAAATAGATCAAGTTCCTGAGGAATTTAAACAACTTGCAGAAGATTTTAGCAAGAATGGTTTTATAACAACTTCTCTTGATAATTTAATTAACTGGTCAAGATCAGGATCACTTCATTGGATGACTTTTGGTTTAGCTTGTTGTGCTGTTGAAATGATGCAAACAGCAATGCCAAGATATGATTTAGAAAGATTTGGAGCAGCTCCACGTGGTTCTCCAAGACAATCAGACGTTATGATAGTTGCAGGAACTTTGACAAATAAAATGGCGCCAGCTTTAAGAAAAGTTTATGACCAAATGCCTGAACCAAGATATGTGATTTCAATGGGTAGTTGCGCAAATGGTGGTGGATATTACCATTATTCATATTCGGTTGTTAGAGGTTGTGATCGAATTGTTCCTGTAGATGTTTATGTACCTGGATGTCCTCCATCAGCAGAGGCACTGTTGTATGGAATAATGCAATTACAAAAAAAAATTAGAAAAAAAGGATCTTTTATTAGATAGTTATGAAAAGTTTAGAAGATCTAGAAAAAAAAATTAATTCTGAGTTAACTACTAAGATTAACAAAACAGAAATAAAACATAACCAGATTTATATTGAAACAGATAAAGAAGACATTATTGATGTCGTTATATTTTTAAAAACAAATCAAGATACTAAATTTAGGCAACTTGTAGATATAACAGTTGTTGATTATCCTGAACAAAATCAAAGGTTTGAAGTAGTTTACTTGTTTTTAAGCCATGAATTTAATCAAAGATTGATTGTAAAATATTTAATCGGTGAAAATGAAGTTATTCCATCATTAACTAGCATATTTCCATCAGCAAACTGGATGGAGAGAGAAGTGTTTGATATGTATGGAGTATCTTTTAAGGATCATCCTGATTTAAGAAGAATACTAACTGATTATGGATTTGAAGGTCACCCATTAAGAAAAGATTTTCCATTAACTGGTCATTCAGAAGTCAGATATAGCGAAGATGAAAAAAAAGTAATTACAGAACCAGTGAAGCTTGAGCAAAATTATAGAAATTTCGATTATGAAAGTCCTTGGGAAGGAACAAAATATATTAAAGAAGAAATTGCGAATAATGACAAAAAAAATTAAAAATTTAAACTTAAATTTCGGTCCTCAGCATCCTGCAGCTCACGGTGTTCTCAGATTAATATTAGAGTTAGATGGTGAAGTAGTTGAAAAAGCAGATCCTCATATTGGTTTACTTCATAGAGGAACAGAAAAACTTATTGAAAACAAAACTTATATGCAGGCAGTTCCTTATTTTGATCGTTTAGATTATGTTGCTCCAATGAATCAGGAGCATGCTTTCGCGCTAGCTGTCGAAAAAATACTTAAAATAGATGTACCAATTAGAGCGCAATATATAAGAGTTATCTTTTGTGAGATTGGCAGAATATTAAGTCATATTTTAAACGTTACAACTCAAGCTCTTGATGTAGGAGCATTAACACCTTCTCTTTGGGGTTTTGAGGAAAGAGAAACGTTAATGACATTTTATGAGAGAGCTTCAGGATCAAGACTTCATGCAAATTATTTTAGAGCAGGAGGTGTTCATCAAGATTTGCCAAAAGGTTTAGAAGAAGATATTGCCAAATTTTGTGAAACGTTTCCAAAAATAATTAACGATTTAGAAAGTTTATTAACTGATAATAGAATTTTCAAGCAGAGAAATGTCGATATAGGAGTAGTCACAAAAGAAGATGCCTTAGATTATTCTTTTTCAGGAGTTATGATTAGAGGCTCAGGTGTTCCATGGGATTTAAGAAAATCTCAACCTTATGATTGCTATGAAAGTTTAGACTTCAAAATTCCAGTTGGAAAAAATGGAGATTGTTACGACAGATATTTATGTAGAATTGAAGAAATGAAAGAAAGTGTTTCAATTATTAAACAATGTCTAGCTAAAATGGAAAAGGGTCCAATTAAATCATTAGATGGTAAGATTAGCCCTCCTTCTAAAGCAGAAATCAAACAATCAATGGAAGCTTTAATTCATCATTTTAAACTTTTCACAGAGGGATACAGAGTACCAAAAGATGAAATTTATACAGCTGTTGAGGCACCAAAAGGAGAATTTGGTGTTTACTTAATATCTGATGGATCAAGCAAACCTTACAAATGTAAAATAAGAGCACCAGGATTTTCACATTTACAATCAATGGATTATTTAATTAAAGGTCATATGTTAGCTGATGTTCCTGCAGTACTAGGTTCTTTAGATATTGTTTTCGGTGAGGTAGATAGATGAGTTTAAGAAGACCTGCTAAAGATCAGCCAGAAAGTTTTGAATTTAATGCTTCATCATTAGAGGCAGCAAATGTTATTGTTGCAAAATATCCTGAAGGTAAACAGCAAAGTGCTGTAATGGCTTTACTATATATCGCACAAAAACAAAATAATAATTGGATACCATTAGCTGCAATGAAGTACATCGCTAAATTTTTAGACATGCCTTATATTAAAGTTTATGAAGTAGCTACTTTTTATACAATGTATAATTTAGCTCCTGTAGGTAAATACTTTGTTCAAGTATGCACAACAACACCCTGCATGATAAGAGGTGCAAATAAATTAGTTGATGCATGCAAGGAAAAAATTTCTGAAAATGAGTCTGAATTATCTAATGATAAAAGCTGTTCATGGATGGAAGTTGAATGTTTGGGAGCATGTGTCAATGCTCCAATGATGCAAATTAATGATGACTATTATGAAGATTTAGACAAACAAAAAACTTTAGATATTTTAGATAAAATTTTAAATGGAGAAACCCCAAAACCTGGTTCATATAGAGGAAGAGTAAATAATGAACCAGAAAATAATAGAAAAACCTTAATGGATTTAAAAAATGCTTAAAGATCAAGATAGAATTTTTCAAAATTTATATAATGATAAAGGCTCAGATATATCTTCATCACAAGAGAGAGGTGATTGGGTAAATACAAAAGAAATTACTAACAAAGGAAGAGACTGGATAATTAATGAAATAAAAGAATCTCAATTAAGAGGTCGAGGTGGAGCAGGATTTCCTACTGGTTTAAAATGGTCATTTGCGCCAAAAGAAGTTGGATCTAGACCACATTACCTTGTTATTAATGGCGATGAGTCTGAGCCAGGAACTTGTAAAGATAGAGATATCCTAAGATTTGAACCTCACAAGTTAATAGAAGGTTGTTTAATAGCATCTTATGCAGTGCAAGCGCATGTTTGTTATATTTATATAAGAGGTGAATATTTTGTTGATGGTCAAAAACTTCAAGCAGCAATAGATGAAGCTTATGAGAAAAAACTCTTAGGTAAAAATGCAGCAGGTACAGGTTGGGATTTAGATATTTATATTCATTATGGTGCTGGTGCATATATTTGTGGAGAGGAAACAGCTTTATTAGAAAGTATCGAAGGTAGAAAAGGACAACCAAGATTAAAACCACCATTTCCTGCTTTAATTGGTCTTTATGGATGTCCAACAATTATTAATAACGTAGAAACTATAGCTGTAGTCCCAACAATTCTTAGAAGAGGTGGAAAATGGTTTGCTTCTCTTGGTAGAGAAAAAAATACAGGGACAAAAATATTTTGTATATCTGGAAATGTAAATACACCGTGTAATGTTGAGGAAGAAATGAATATTCCTCTAAAAGAATTAATAGAAGTTCATGCAGGTGGTGTTATTGGAGGTTGGGATAATCTTCAAGCAGTAATTCCTGGTGGTTCATCAATGCCTCTAATTCCAAAAGAGAAATGTGAAACATTAACTATGGATTTTGACTCACTTATGGCTGAGAAAAGTGGTTTAGGAACAGCAGGCATAGTGGTCATTAATAAAGATCAGGACATAATTAAATGCATGGCAAGAATAGCAAGATTTTATAAACATGAAAGTTGTGGACAATGTACACCATGCAGAGAAGGTTCTGGTTGGATGTGGAGAATGCTTGAGAGAATGGCAAAAGGAGATGCAACCAAAGATGAGGTGGACATGCTAGGAGATGTTACAAATCAAATAGCAGGTCACACTATTTGCGCATTTGGAGAAGGTTCATCCTGGCCAGTTCAAGGATTACTTAGACATTTTAAAAAAGAAATTGAGAAAAGAAATAATTTGGATCCTATTGTTCAAAAGAAAAACAATATTCCTTATTTAGTAGATCAACATTTATTAGATAAAAAAAATGCCTAAATTAAAAGTAAATGAAATTGAAGTTGAAGTTGAAGATGGTTTAACCGTCCTTCAAGCTTGTGAAAAAGCTGGAGTGGAAATTCCAAGATTTTGTTACCATGAAAAATTATCGATAGCAGGTAATTGTAGAATGTGTTTAGTTGAAATGGAAAAATCACCTAAACCAATTGCTTCATGTGCTATGCCAGCTGCAGAGGGTATGAATATTAAAACAAATACTGCTTTAGTAGAAAAAGCTCGTAAGGGAGTGATGGAATTTTTATTAGCTAACCATCCGTTAGATTGTCCAGTATGTGATCAAGGTGGTGAATGTGATCTTCAAGATCAATCAATGTACTACGGAGTAGACAAATCAAGATTTAAAGAAAACAAAAGAGCAGTTCCGGAAAAAAATATGGGACCATTAATTAAAACTCAAATGACAAGATGTATTCACTGTACGAGATGTGTGAGATTTGCAACGGAAGTTGCTGGAGTTCCAGAGCTTGGTGCTATTGGAAGAGGTGAAGATATGCAAATTACAACTTATCTAGAGCAATCAATGCAATCTGAATTGTCTGCTAACGTCGTAGATTTATGTCCAGTAGGAGCCCTAACATCAAAACCCTATGTATTTGAAGCTAGACCATGGGAACTAAAGAAAACCGAAACAATTGATGTAATGGATGCAATAGGTTCAAATGTAAGAGTAGACACATACGATTGGGAAGTAAAAAGAGTACTTCCAATTATAAATGAAGATATTAATGAGGAATGGATCTCAGACAAAACAAGATATGCTTGTGATGGCCTTCTACATCAAAGATTAGATGTTCCATTTATCAAATACAACGGTAAATTTGAAAAGGCCTCATGGCATGAAGTGTATAAAATAATTAAATCTAAATTTGAAAACACATCAAAAGAAAAAATATGTGGTTTTGTTGGCGATTTAACCAATATGGAGACTGGTTATATTTTTAAAGAATTTTTTGATCGAACAATTGATAATAAAAATTACGAGTCAAGACCTGATAACAGATATATAAATACTTCAAAAAGAGAAAACTATTTATTCAATTCTTCTATAAATGGCATAGAAGAAGCGGATTTAATTTTGATAGCAGGTTCAAACCCAAGATATGAAGCAACTATTTTAAATGCAAGAATTAGAAAAGCTTACTTGAACAACAATACAAAAATAATTTCACTTAATGAAATTGGTGATTTAACTTATCCTTATCAAAGTTTAGATGGTCAAACTCAAACTTTAAATGATATTCTTGAAGGAAATCATGAAGTATCTAAGGAAGTTATTAATTCAAAAAAACCAATAATTATTATTGGCGAATCTCTATTAAGATTAGAGTCTTCTAAATTTTTATTCAACAAAATAAAAGAATTTTTATCAAAAAATAATAAAATTTCGGATGAATGGAACTCTTTAAACATTTTATCAACCGATGCAGCAACAGTAGGAAATATTGATCTTGGTATAATTAATAATGAAAATAATTTAATAAGTGATTTAAAAGAACATAAATTTGATATTATTTATCTTGTAGGTCAAGACAATTTAGAATTTGAAAAAAAAGATGAATTCATAATTTATCAAGGAAGCCATGGTGACAAAGGTGCAGATATTGCTGATATTATTTTACCAGGTGCTGCTTATACCGAGCAAGATGGATACTTTACTAATTTAGAAGGTAAAATTCAAAAAGCTTTCAAAGCATCTTATCCACCAGGTGATGCAAAAGAAGATTGGCAAATAATTAATGAACTAGCTGAATTTATGAATAATAGAAAATTATTTAATGATAAAGATGAATTAGAAAGCAGTATGTTTAATTATTTAAATTTACAAAAGGAAAAACCAGTAAATGACATTAATAATTCTACTAATGAGTTTCAAAATGAAACTTTAACAATCAAAGTAAAAGACTATTATTTTTCAAATGTTATTGCTAGATCATCAAAAACTATGGTTGAATGTAATAACTCTAAATTAAATTTAAAATCAACAGGTACAGAAGGTTAATATGGAATACTTAAGCATAGTTTTTCAAGAAGTATACAAAATTTTATTTCTATTAGTTCCTGTTCTTGTTTCAGTGGCAATGATAGTTTGGCTCGATAGAAGAGTTTGGGCTTTTGTTCAAAAAAGACAAGGACCTAACGTTGTTGGTCCGTTTGGCTTATTACAATCTTTAGCAGATGCTTTAAAATATATATTTAAAGAAATCATTATTCCGTCTAGTTCAAATAAAGTAATTTTTATATTGGCTCCAATAGTCACAATGACTTTAGCTTTAATCGCTTGGGCTGTAATTCCATTTAGCGCGACTCAGGTTTTAGCTGATATTAATGTTGGAATTCTTTATTTATTTGCTGTTTCCTCACTAGGTGTCTATGGAATAATAATGGGTGGGTGGGCATCAAACTCCAAATATCCTTTTCTTGGAGCAATTCGTTCTGCTGCGCAAATGGTTTCTTATGAGGTTTCAATTGGGGTAATAATAATAAATGTTTTACTTTGTGTTGGTTCATTGAATTTAAACGATATTGTTATTGCTCAACAAAATATGTGGTTTGTAATCCCATTATTTCCAATGTTTGTAATTTTCTTTATTTCTGCTTTAGCTGAAACTAACAGACCACCTTTTGATTTACCAGAGGCAGAAGCAGAATTGGTGGCTGGATACCAAACAGAATATTCAGGAATGATGTATGCTATGTTTTGGTTAGGTGAGTATGCAAACATTTTGTTAATGTGTGCGATGGGAGCAATATTATTTTTAGGTGGCTGGATGTCTCCAATTGATGTTTATCCATTTACTTTAGTGCCAGGTGCCATATGGTTAATATTAAAAATTCTTCTTTTATTTGTTCTTTTTGCTTTAGTTAAGGCAATAGTCCCTAGATACAGATATGATCAATTAATGAGACTTGGATGGAAAGTATTTCTTCCTCTTTCTTTAATTTGGGTAGTATTAACAGCTAGCTATTTATTTTATTTTAATCTTTTACCAGTGAATTAATAATGAATATTTCAAGATTTTTTAAAACAATATTTATGACTGACTTCATTGGCGGTTTGTTTATTGCTATTAAAGAATTATTTAAATCAAAAAAAACAATTAATTACCCTTTTGAGAAAGGTAAAATAAGCCCTCGTTTTAGAGGTGAACATGCTTTAAGAAGATATCCAAATGGAGAAGAGAGATGTATAGCTTGTAAATTATGTGAAGCAGTATGTCCTGCACAAGCAATAACAATCGAGTCAGCTGAAAGAGAAGACGGAAGTAGAAAAACTACACGTTACGATATTGATATGATGAAATGTATTTATTGTGGTTTGTGTGAAGAATCTTGTCCTGTCGATGCAATAGTACAAGGTCCAAATTTTGAATTTTCAACAGAAACAAGAGAAGAACTTTATTATACAAAAGAAAAATTATTAGATAATGGAGATAGATGGGAGAATGTTTTGGAGGCTAATATTAAAGCTGACAATATCCATAGATAAAATGATTGCACACGCTATTTTCTTTTATACATTTTCTATAATTGCAGTTGTTTCAGCGATAATGGTTACCGCTTCGAAAAATACTGTTCACTCAGTATTTTTCTTAATTCTTGATTTCATAAGTATATCTTGTCTTTTCATAATGATAGGTGCTGAATTTTTGGGAATGATAATGCTAATTGTTTATGTTGGAGCTGTAGCTGTTTTATTCTTATTTGTTGTTATGATGTTAAACGTAGCCCAACAAAAAAACCAATGGTTTGCAGGTCAACAAAGTTCCAGACATATCCCTGTAGGATTAATTATCAGTACGCTTATATTTTTTGAAATAATAATTGTAATTGGAGGCTGGAAATATAAACCAGAAATTTTTGATATTAATAATTCAATTAGTCAATCAAGCATTAGCAACACTCATTCACTGGGACAGATTTTATATACTGATTATATTCATGTGTTTCAAATAAGTGGAATGATCTTATTAGTAGCTATGATTGGGGCTATTGTATTAACATTTAGACAAAGATCAGGTGTTAAAAGACAAAGTTATATCAAGCAAATATCTAGAGAAAGAGCTGAAGGTGTAGAGGTGCTAGAAGTTCAGAGTAATAAAGGAGTTAAATTAGATGATTGATATAGGCTTAGGACATTATTTAACTTTAGGAGCAGTGATATTCTCAATTGGGGTAATTGGTATTTTTCTTAATAGGAAGAACATCATTGTCATATTAATGAGTATTGAACTGATATTGCTTGCAGTAAATATTAATTTAGTTGCTTTTTCTATTTATTTAGGAGATTTGGCCGGACAAGTCTTTACTTTATTTATTCTTACAGTTGCAGCAGCAGAAGCAGCCATAGGGTTAGCAATTATAGTTGTGTATTTTAGAAATTCTGGAACAATACGAGTTGAAGAAATTGATAAGTTGAAAGGATAATCATGGAACTATCAATTATATTTCTTCCACTTATTGCATCAATTATATCAGGTTTTTTTGGAAAATATATTGGTGATAGAAATTCAGAAATAGCAACTAGCGCACTTGTTTCAATATCAGCTCTCTTATCAATTTTTGTTCTTTATCAAGTAATCGTAAATCAGTATGAAGAAAATATTGTTATAGCTACTTGGATAAGCTCTGGGTCACTTGATGTAAATTGGTCGATGTTAATTGATCCATTATCAGCTGTGATGTTAGTAGTTGTAACTTCTGTATCTGCTTTAGTACATATCTATTCAATTGGCTACATGTCTCATGACCCTCACAAACCAAGATTTATGGCTTATCTATCATTGTTCACATTTGCAATGTTGATGCTTGTGACTTCAGATAATTTCATACAATTATTTTTTGGTTGGGAAGGAGTTGGTTTATGTTCTTACTTCTTAATTGGTTTTTGGTTCAAAAAGGAAAGCGCAAATGCTGCTGCAATAAAAGCATTTGTTGTAAACAGAGTAGGTGATTTTGGTTTTGCTTTAGGAATTTTCTTAATATTTTATTTATTTGGAACTGTTAATTACTCTGAAGTTTTTCAACAAATTCCAACAGTTGTAGATAAAAATTTATCATTTTTAGGTTTTGAAGTTAAAGCAATAGATTTAATTTGTTTGCTTTTATTTATTGGAGCAATGGGTAAATCTGCACAGATATTGCTACATACTTGGCTACCTGATGCTATGGAGGGTCCAACTCCAGTTTCTGCATTAATTCATGCAGCAACGATGGTTACAGCTGGAGTTTTCCTTGTAGTAAGATGTTCTCCAATTTATGAATATTCACCATTAATTCTTAACTTTATAACCATTGTTGGAATGACTACAGCATTCTTTGCGGCAACAGTGGCTCTAGTTCAAACAGATATTAAAAAAATAATAGCTTATTCTACATGTAGCCAACTTGGTTATATGTTTTTTGCAGCTGGAGTAGGTGCATACAATGTTGCCATGTTTCACTTATTTACTCATGCATTTTTCAAAGCTTTACTATTTTTAGGATCTGGTTCAGTAATCCATGCATTTAAAGATGAGCAAAATATAAATAACATGGGAGGTGTATGGAAAAAGTTACCATATACTTATGCTTTAATGATAATAGGAACACTTGCTTTAACAGGTTTTCCATTTTTATCAGGATTTTATTCTAAAGATGCAATTATAGAATTTGCTTATTTAAAAGGAAATACTACTGGTTATTATGCAGCTGGGATTGGAATAATTACAGCATTTCTAACATCTATTTATTCATGGAGATTAATTTTTAAAACTTTCCATGGAGAGTATAACAATAAAGTGATCAAGATAGAGGAAACACATGAGTCTCCATTAGTAATGCTTGTTCCTTTATTTGTCCTTTCGATTGGAGCTATATTTGCTGGTTTTTTATTTAAAGGACTTTTTATTGGTTACGGTGATAATTTGTTCTGGGCAGAGTCTATAAAGTTTTTGGAGCCTTTAAGCACTGAACATCCACCTTTATGGTTTTTGCTTTTAACACCTTGTTTGGTTTTATTGTCTATCCCAATTGCTTATTACTTTTTTGTTAAAAACAAAGAGTTACCTAATTCAATAGTTTCGATGAATAAACCTTTGTATAATTTTTTAGTGAATAAATGGTACTTTGATGAGTTATATGATGTATTATTTGTTAAATCCTCAAAAAAATTAGGATTATTTTTATGGAAATTTTGTGATGGAACTATAATAGATGGTTTTGGTCCCGATGGAATTTCTTCATTTATAAAAAAATGTTCAATTAAAGCAACTAAATTTCAAAGTGGTTTTATTTATCAATATGCATTTGTAATGTTGTTAGGTTTTTCTGCTTTACTAACTTTTTTAATACTTAAATAATGAATTTTCCTATTCTTTCATCTCTAATATTATTGCCAACAATAGGAGCCTTATTTTTATTTTTTATAAAAGAAAAAGAAGGAAATAATACTACGATTAAATATGTAGCCTTATTCACAGCAGTAGTTAATTTTTTAATTTCCATCTACTTGTGGATTGCTTTTGATCAATCTACTTCTAGTTTTCAATTTATAGAAGATAGAACATGGATTAAAAGTTTTATTAATTACAAAGTGGGAGTAGATGGTATTTCAATTTTGTTTATTATACTAACAACATTTATTACACCATTATGCATTATATCTGTAAACAACTCTGTTAAAAATAGATTAAGAGATTTTTTAATTGCAATATTAATTATGGAAAGTTTTATGATTGGTGTTTTCTCTGCGCTTGATTTGATTGTATTTTATTTATTTTTTGAAGCTGGATTAATCCCAATGTTTTTAATTATTGGTATTTGGGGAGGAGCAAGAAGAGTCTATTCAGCATTCAAATTCTTTTTATATACATTGTTAGGTTCTGTTTTAATGTTAGTTGCAATAATTTCAATTTATTGGATTACAGGAACAACTGACGTGGTTCAACTATATGAAATTGGTATTGATGTTAAATATCAAAATCTATTGTGGTTAGCATTTTTTAGTTCATTTGCAGTTAAAACACCTATGTGGCCAGTTCATACATGGTTACCTGATGCACACGTTGAGGCTCCTACAGCAGGATCTGTATTATTAGCCGCAATTTTGTTAAAGATGGCTGGATATGGTTTTATAAGATTTTCTTTAGGTCTTTTTCCGATTGCATCAGAGGTATTTACACCATTAATTTACACCTTGAGCGTTATAGCAATCATATTTACTTCACTGATAGCTTTAATGCAGGAAGATATGAAAAAGTTAATTGCTTATTCTTCAGTTGCGCATATGGGTTTTGTAACTTTGGGTATATTCACTTTGCAACAACAAGGAATAGAAGGAAGTATAATTCAAATGATAAGCCATGGCTTAGTTTCAGCAGCATTATTTTTAACTGTTGGCGTAGTTTATGACAGAATGCATTCTAGATTGATAAGTACATATGGTGGACTAGTTTCTGTAATTCCAAAATATTCAATATTGTTTATGTTATTTGCTTTAGCATCACTTGGTTTACCTGGAACCAGCGGTTTTATTGGTGAGTTTTTAATATTAATGGGAGCTTTCAAGGATAATTTTTTAGTAGCTGTTATAGCAAGTATTGGAGTAATTTTAGGAGCTGCATACATGTTATGGCTCTATAAAAGAGTAGTATTTGGAAAATTAATTAATGAAGATCTTAAAAAAATTTTAGATTTAAATAGATCTGAATATTTTATTTTATCTTGTTTAGCTGCACCAATCTTATTTTTTGGTTTTTACCCTGATCCATTAATCAACACTATTGAAGTTTCTGTTACCGATTTAATTAATATGAATAACACAAATATAGCTAGTAAATAATATGGAAAATTTAAATGCAATATTACCTGAAATTTTTATTTCTTTATCAATTATGTTTTTACTTATTTTAGGCGTGTTTAAAAATGACAGTTCTAAAATTACTTTTAATTTATCTTTGTTTGCAATTTTAATTACAACAATAATAACATTTAATGAAACTTACTCTGTAAATAGAGAAACTTTGTTTAATGAAAGCGTTGTGATTGACAGTATGTCCTCACTAATGAAAATTATAACTTTAATTGGAGGTTTTTTAGTTTTAGTTATTTCATCAACTTATTTAAAAACATTTAAAATATATAATATAGAATACCCGGTTCTTATTTTGAGTTCAATTCTTGGAATGATGGTAATGATAAGTTCAAATGATTTAATTGTTTTTTATATGGGCTTAGAATTACAGTCATTAGCTCTATATGTTTTAGCTACATATAACAGAGATCAATTAAAATCATCAGAAGCTGGTTTGAAATATTTTGTTTTAAGTGCATTATCATCAGGATTATTATTATATGGATGTTCTTTAGTTTATGGTTTTTCAGGTTCTACCAATTTTGATATAATATCAAATCAACTAAATTCTGAGGAATATGTTTTAACTTTTGGGATTGTCTTCATATTAGTTGGTTTAGCATTTAAAATTTCTGCAGTTCCATTCCATATGTGGGCACCTGATGTTTATGAAGGATCTCCAACAACTGTAACTTTATTTTTTACAATAGTGCCAAAAGTAGCTGCTTTGACTGTATTTATAAGATTTTTATATGTTCCTTTCCTAAATTTAATTGACCAATGGCAAATGATAATAGTTTTCTTATCTATAGCATCTATGGTTTTTGGAGCAGTTGCTGCTATAGGGCAAACTAATATTAAAAGACTAATTGCTTACAGTTCTATAGGACACATTGGTTACACATTAGCAGGACTAGCCACAGCTTCTAATGAAGGAATTCAAAGTTCGATAATTTATATTTCTATTTATGTTGTTATGAATTTAGCTCTTTTCTCATGTCTATTGATGTTAAGAAGAAAGGATCAATATTATGAAGATATTGAGGATCTCTCAGGATTATCAAAAAACCATCCACTTTTATCTTTATGCTTGCTTGTAATACTTTTTTCTTTAGCAGGTATTCCGCCTTTAGCAGGTTTCTTTGCTAAGTTCTATGTATTTAAAGCTGTATTAGAACAATCAATGTTTTTCTTAGCTATAGTAGGATTGTTATCTACTGTAGTTGCAGCTTTTTATTATTTAAGAATTATAAAAATAATTTACTTTGATAAAGAAAAAGACAAATACGATACGGATCATAGCTTATGGTTAAAATTTTCACTTACAGTTTCAACGATATTAATTCTTTTATACTTCATATTCCCAAGTCAGTTAATAGAAGTTGTTTCAAGAATTAATATTATTTGATGAAATTAAAAAAATTTAAATTTAAAAAAGTTAAAAGCACAAATAACACTGCAATAAGAATTATCAAAGAAACTAAATACAACTTAGGCATGGTTGTTGCTGAAACACAGGTGAATGGTAGAGGACAGTATGGGAGAAAATGGGTATCATCAAAAGGAAATTTATTTATCTCTTTTTTTAATGAACTAAATAAAACGAAACTATCGATTAATACTATAACAAAAATCAATTGTCTTTTAGTCAAAAAATTACTCTCGTCATTTACAAGTAAAAAAATTTTATTTAAAAAACCGAACGATTTATTAATTGATAAAAAAAAAATTAGTGGCATTTTACAAGAAGTCATATTTGTAAGAGATAAAAAATTTTTAATTACTGGTATAGGCATAAATATTAAAAAAAATCCAATTATAAGGAATTATCCTGCCACAAACTTGCAAGAGGTAACTAAAAAAAGTATTAGTAAATTAATTGTAGAAAATAAACTAAAACAACTTTTTGAAAAAAAAATATCTAAATTATATAAAATTAAATAATGTATATTCTAGGCGATATTGGTAATACAGAAACAAAATTATGTATTGTTTCTAAAAATAATAAAATTTTAAAAAAAATTACTTTTTTATCAACATCTGTAAACAACAGACAGCTTAATATTTTATTTAAAAAAAATAAAATTCAATTACATAAAATTGAAAAAATATTATTTTGTAGTGTCGTTCCAAATACATTTTCTATAATTAATAAATTTTTATCGCAAAAAGTTAAACTAAAATGCCATGAGGTTAAAAAATTAAACTTAAAATCACTTATAAAAATCAAAGTAAATTATAAACAGGTAGGATCAGATAGAATTACTAATGCTATAAGTTTAATGAATAATAAAAATAATTTTATAATTTTAGATTTTGGTACAGCAACAACTTTTGATGTACTAATTAAAAATACTTATTTTGGAGGAATTATTGCCCCAGGTGTGAGATTATCTCTTAATACCTTGTCTGACAAAGCAACTTTGATTCCAAAAATAGATTTAAAAAAGATCAATAAAGTCATTGGTAAAAATACAATCTCTGCTGTTAGATCAGGCTTTTTTTGGGGTTATGCTGGTTTAATTGACAATATTATTAATTTAATTAAGAAGGAGACCGGAAAATCTTTTAAAATAATTATTACTGGTGGATTTTCAGATTTATTTAAAAACTCAATAAAAACGAAAGCAACTCACAACCAAGATATTACAATTAAAGGCTTAATAAAGATTTCAAAGTTAATTAAATAATATGAAAGATGAACTATTATTTTGTCCATTAGGTGGATCAGGCGAAATAGGCATGAACATGAATTTGTTCGGCTATGGACAGCCTAGTGATCATAAATGGATTATGGTCGACATAGGGGTAACGTTTGCAGATGATACTATTCCAGGTATTGATTTAATTTATCCAGATCCTGGGTTTATAGTAGAAAGAAAAGATAATTTATTAGGAATAGTTTTAACACACGCCCACGAGGATCACATTGGTGCAATTGCTCATCTATGGCCAAAATTACAATGTAAAATTTTTGCAACTCCTTTTACAGCTGTATTAATTCGAGAAAAATTTAGAGAAAAACAAATCGATATAACTAATGATTTACAGATTGTTGAATTAAATGGAAAGGTTTCTCTGGATCCATTTGAAATTGAATACATTACTTTAACGCATTCTATATTAGAACCAAACGGGCTTAGAATAAAAACTCCTGCAGGAATCATTTTGCATACTGGAGATTGGAAGGTAGACCCAAATCCTTTGATTGGAGACAATATAAACGAAAAAAGATTAAAGGAAATTGGTGAAGAAGGTGTGCTAGCAATGATTTGTGACTCAACAAATGTTTTTAGCGCTGGTAGATCAGGTTCAGAATTAGATGTAAGAAAAAATATGTTAAACGTTATGTCTCGATTAAAAAAAAGAATTATCATAACATCATTTGCTTCCAATGTAGCTAGAATGGAGACCGCTTTTTATTGTGCAGAACAAACAGGAAGACAAATCTCTTTAGTTGGAAGATCAATGCATCGTATTTATAAAGCTGCACGTCAATGTGGATATTTAAAAAATACAATTGAACCAATTGATCCAAGAGAAGCTAAAAATTTTTCAAGAGAAAAAATTGTGTATTTGTGTACTGGAAGCCAGGGCGAACCTATGGGTGCAATGATGAGAATTTCTAGTTATGTTCATCCGGATGTTTTTATTGAAAAAGGGGATGCTGTAATTTTTTCTTCAAAAATTATACCTGGTAATGAAAAAAAACTTTATAAACTTCACAACCAACTTGTTAAAGATGGTATTGAAGTAATATCTGAAGAAACCGAATTTGTTCATGTTTCTGGGCATCCAAATAGAGAAGATCTTAAAGAGATGTACCAATGGGTAAAACCTAGATGTGTAATACCAGTACACGGCGAACATAGGCACATGATAGAACACATTAATTTTGCAAAAGAAATGCAAGTGCCACATCCAGTTCAAGTAGAAAATGGTGATATTGTTAAGTTATATCCAGGTGAAAAACCTGAAGTATATGACAAGGCCCCGAGCGGCAGACTTTATTTAGATGGTAGTGTAAGCGTTGATCCAGATTCACAATCGATAAAAGATAGGAAAAATTTAAGCGCTAATGGATATCTTGAGGTAACAATAATGATTACACCTAAAGGTAATATACACAATAACCCTATTCTTTCATTTCGTGGTTTACCTGTAGATGATCGAGATGATTTTGTTTATGGATTAGAAGAGGAAATAGAGAAAACCTCTAGAACTTTTAAAATTGGAAGCAAACAACAAGAACACAATCTTATTGACGCATTAAAAATTGCATGTAGAAAGTTTTCAAAAGATAGAACAGGGAAAAAACCTTTTACAAATATCAATTTAGTAAGAATTTAATGAGCGCAACAGGCTTAGCTATTATCTATATAATTATATGGTGGATAGTTTTTTTTGCTATTCTACCTATTGATGTGAATCGAACAAAGACTGTAAAAATTGACGGTGAGGATCCTGGATCACCTGAAAATCCAAAAATGCTGAAAAAATTCCTTTATTGCACTGGAATTACTACTGTCATTTTCATAATAATTTACTTATTAATTAAATTTGAATATTTAAATTTAAGAAATATGATTAATTAAGATGCTTTTATCAAATTTATTTATACCAATATTAAAAAATAATCCTTCAGAAGCAAAAATTAAATCTCATCAATTGATGTTGAGAGTAGGCATGATTAAGCAAGCCTCTGCAGGAATTTATTCATGGTTACCTTTAGGTTTTAAGGTAATGAAAAAAATAGAGGACATTGTAAGACAAGAACAAAATAAAATTGGAGCTCAAGAAATATTAATGCCAACAATTCAATCCAGCGAAATTTGGAAAGAAAGTGGTCGGTATGACGATTATGGTGAAGAAATGTTAAGAATAACTGACCGTCAAAATAGAGAAATGTTATATGGACCAACCAATGAGGAGCAAGTTACTGAAATTTTTAGATCTTCAATAAAATCTTATAAATCACTCCCGCAACTTATGTATCATATTCAATGGAAGTTCAGAGATGAAATTAGACCTAGATTTGGAATTATGCGTGGTAGAGAGTTTTATATGAAAGATGCATATTCATTTGATGTATCAGATGAAGAAGCTTTTTATTCTTATAATAAATTCTTTCTTTCTTATTTAAGAACATTTAAAAGATTATCTTTGACAGCAATACCTATGGCCGCTGATACAGGACCTATAGGTGGAAACTTATCTCATGAATTTATTATTCTTGCTGATACTGGAGAAAGTAAAATTTTCACTGATAAAAGAATATTTGATCTTGATAGCGATGATACAGAAATAGAAAAAGTATCATTAGAAAGTATGAGAAAAAAATATGAACAGTTTTACGCCGTAACGGATGAAAAGTTTAATAAAGAAGAGTTTGAAAAAATTGTTTCTAAGGAAAATCAATTGATTACAAAAGGTATCGAAGTAGGTCATATATTTTATTTTGGTGACAAGTATTCAAAACCAATGGGAGCATCTGTTGATTTACCAGGAGGAAAAAAAGATTTTGTAAAAATGGGTTCTTATGGAATTGGTGTATCAAGGTTAGTAGGGGCTATAATTGAGGCTAAATATGATGATAAAAATGAAATCATGAAATGGCCATTGTCTGTTGCTCCTTATGATATTGCTTTAATACCTATGATAAATAAAAATGACACCTCAGCTTTAGATAAAGCAAATAATATCAATATAGAATTAATCAAAAATAATATTGATGCGATCATTGATGATACAGATGAGAATTTCTCATCAAAAATTAAAAAAATGAATTTAATTGGTGCCCCATATCAAATTATTATTGGTAAGAAAAGTGAGGGTGATTTATTAGAGTTCAAGGAAACCGGTGGTGAAACTCAAAATTTACCATTAAGTAAAATTATAGAAATTATAACTAAACAAAAAAATTCAATTTGATTTCTACTTTAGAAAAAGAAATTACTTTTAGATTTTTAAAAGCCAGAAAAAAAGATGGCTTTTTGAATGTTATATCTATTTTTTCTTTTATAGGAATAAGTCTTGGAGTTGCGGTTCTTATTATTGTGATGTCTGTTATGAATGGATTTAGGACTGAGCTGATAAATAAAATAGTCGGCTTTAATTCACACATTACTGTAAAAACTTACGGAAATCCAATTGATGAAAAAAAAATAAATAAAAAAAATTTAAAATTAATTTCAGAAAATATTATTTTAAGTAACTCTGGTGAAGCTATTATACTTAAAAACGATACATCAAAAGGTATAGTATTACGTGGATATAAAACAAATGACTTTCCAAGTTTAGAAATTGTCAAAAATGAAAATTTTAAAGGCAACAAAAATCAACTAAATAGAAACTATATTTCTATAGGCAATGAATTAAGTTTTTCTTTAAATCTAAAAATAGGTGATGAATTAACTTTACTTTCACCATCAGGAATAGAAACAATTATTGGTAGTATGCCAAAACAAAAAACCTTTTTGGTAGCATCAATATACAATAGTGGTTTGGCTGAGTTTGATAATAATATCGCATTTATTAACTTAAGTACTCTTGAGGATTTTTTTGACTATAAGTCAGAGGATAGAAATTTAGAAATTTATTTAAAAAACCCAAATAAAATTGATCAGCAAAAATTTATTGTCCAAGAAATTTTTGATGAAGAATTTGTTGTAAGTTGGGCTGATATGAATAGTTCATTATTTTCTGCCTTGAAAGTAGAAAGAAATGTAATGTTTATTATCTTATCTTTAATAATTATTGTGGCAGCCTTTAATATAATTTCTGGGTTAACAATTTTAGTTAAAAACAAAACAAGAGATATCGCAATTTTAAAGTCAATTGGTGTGTTAAATAAATCAATTGTAAAAATATTTTTTTTAGTAGGTGTAATAATAGGAACATCAGCTACTATTTTTGGAATTTTTTTAGGTGTAACGTTTTCTCTTTATATAGAGAATTTTAGACAATTTCTTAGCTCAACATTTAATATAAGTTTATTTCCAGAAGAAATTTATTTTTTAAGCAAGATGCCTTCAGAAATAGATCCAACATCAATTTTTTTAATATCAATTTGTTCAATAATTATAACAATAATAGTTTCAATTTTTCCTGCCTTTAAAGCAGCGAAACTAGACCCAATTAAATCTTTAAAATATGAATAATTTTCTTGAATTAAAAAAAATATTTAAAACTTTTAAAACTGAAAAAACAGTTAAAGTATTAAAAAATCTTTCTCAAAAATTTGATAAAGGTAAAAGCTATTCCATAATGGGGCCATCTGGGTCAGGCAAATCAACTCTATTAAATTTAATTTCATTGATCGATAGACCATCATCTGGATCAATCCATTTTGATAAAATTCCTGTAAATTTCAATGAATCTGAAAAAAATGATATTTATAGATCCAAAAAAATAGGAATTGTTTATCAACAAAATAATCTTCTCCCAGATTTTACTGCTTTAGAAAATATATATTTGGCCTCACTTGCAATTAATGACAATAAAGAATTAGCAATATCTAATGCAGAAAAATTACTCAAAAAAATTGGTCTTTCTAAGAGGGCAGATCACTTTCCATCTCAACTATCAGGTGGTGAGGCTCAAAGAGTTGCTATAGCAAGAGCAATTGTAAATGATCCTGAAATTATTTTAGCAGATGAACCGACTGGAAGTTTGGATATGGAAACAGCAAAAGATGTTTTTGAACTTTTATATAAACAAAAAAGGTCGAATAGACTTATTATATTTGCAACTCATAATAGATTCTTTGCTAATAAGGCAGATTGCCTATTGGAGATGATAGATGGTAGTATAAAATCATCTAATGTCTGAGTCTCATTCTCAAAATTTCAATCATCTCAAAATTCATACTCAATATTCTATTTGCGAAGGAGCAGCTAGAATTGATGATTTACAAGAATATTCTAAGAAAAATAAAATAAAATCACTTGGTTTGTGTGACACTTCAAATTTATGTGGAGCGCTTGAATTTGCTGAAAAGATCGCAAAGTCTGGAACTCAACCAATAATCGGAACTCAAATTAATTTTAAAATCGGAGAAACAATAGGTTTACTCCCTTTGTTTGCTCTTAATGAAGTTGGATATAAAAACATAATAGAGCTCTCATCTTTATCGTATTTAAAAAACGATGTATTGTCTGATCCACATTTAGATTTTGAATTATTATTAAATAACTCTGATGGTGTAGCTGTATTTTCAGGAACTGTTTTTGGTTTGTTTGGTAAATTATTTGATAAAGGAAAGTTTAGTGAAATCGATGAAATTTATAATAAAATTAAAAATGTTTTTGGTGACAGATTTTACTTAGAGATTCAAAGACATAATGATCGAAATGAAATCGGATTTGAAAAATTTAATTTAAAAAAATCTTTAGATTTGGAAATACCTATTATTGCAACTAATGAAGTTTTTTATTTAGGAAAAGAAATGCACGAAGCCCATGATGCTTTAATTTGTATAGGTAACAAGACATATGTAAATGAAAAAAATAGGTTAAGATTAACAAATCAGCATTATCTAAAAACCAATTCAGAGATGTCAGAATTATTTGCTGACTTACCTGAAGCTTTAGAAAATAATTATAATTTTCCATTAAGATGTAGCTATAGACCATTATTTTCTAACCCAATATTGCCTAATATTAGTAGTGATAAAGATGGAAATGCAGATGAAATCTTAAAAAAAGATTCAATAGAAGGATTAAAAATTAAATTCAATAAGATTTTTAATTTTAGTGATAAAGATTTAGAAAATAACAATTCATATAAAGAATATAAGGACAGGCTAAATCATGAACTTTCTATTATTATAGAAATGAAATATTCTAGTTATTTTCTCATAGTCGCTGACTACATAAAATGGGCTAAAAATAATGATATCCCTGTAGGTCCTGGAAGAGGTTCAGGTGCTGGTTCGTTAGTAGCTTGGTGTTTGTCAATTACAGATGTTGATCCAATAAAATTTAATCTTATTTTTGAAAGATTTTTAAATCCAGATAGAATTTCAATGCCAGATTTTGATATAGACTTTTGTGAAGATAAAAGAGATCAAGTTTTTGAATATCTAACGACAAAATATAAAGATAGCGTAGCTCACATTATAACATTTGGTAAATTAAAAGCCCGAATGGTAATTAGAGACGTTGGAAGAGTTTTGGGATTAGCATATGGATTTGTTGACAGTATATCTAAAATGATACCTTTTGATCCATCTAGACCGCAAAATTTAACTCAGTGCATTGCTGGAGAACCACGATTACAAAAACTTATTAATGAAGATTCAAGAGTAAAGAAACTTACTGATCTATCTTTAAAACTAGAAGGTCTTAACAGAAACGTTGCTACTCACGCAGCTGGAGTAGTAATAGCAGATAAAAAACTTACTGAGGTTGTACCTTTGTATAAGGATGTTTCTGCAGATCTATTATTACCATCTACTCAATTCGATATGTACTCAGCAGAAAATGCGGGTTTAGTAAAATTCGATTTTTTGGGCCTAAAAACACTTACTGTAATTAACAATACCCAAAAAATTGTAAGAAAAAAAATTAAAGATTTTGATATAGAAAAAATTAATTATGAAGATCAAAAAGTATTTGATCTAATGTCCACCGGTAAAACAGTTGGTTTATTCCAAATTGAAAGTGCCGGTATGAGAGAAGCTTTAATTCAAATGAAGCCAAATCATATTGAAGATATTATTGCCTTAGTTGCCCTATATAGACCAGGACCAATGAGCAATATTCCAACATATAATGATTGCAAACATGGAAAGCAAAAACCAGATTATTTACATCCACTTCTAGAGGATATTTTAAAACCAACTTATGGTGTAATTATTTATCAAGAACAGGTAATGCAGATTGCACAAAAACTTTCAGGATTTACAGCAGGACAAGCTGATCTTTTGAGAAGAGCAATGGGTAAAAAAAAAAGAGCAGAACTTGAAAAACAGAAACAAGGATTTATTGCTGGAGCTGTAAAAAATGGAATTGCAAAAGATGTTGCTGCTGGAATTTTCTTAAAAATAGAACCGTTTGCAGAATATGGTTTTAATAAAAGTCACGCTGCTGCATATGCAATTATTTCTTATCAAACTGCATTTTTAAAAGCATATTATCCAAAAGAGTTCATTGCAGCATCAATGACTATGGATATATCTAATCAAAATAAACTAAGTGAATTTTATGAAGAATTAAAAAGATTAAATGTTGAAGTTGTCCGTCCAGATATAAACGAGTGTTTTGCTGATTTTAGAACAATTGATAATAAATTTTATTATGCTTTGGGAGGAATTAAAGCTGTAGGTTATGAGGCAATATCAAATATAGTTGAGGAAAGAATTTTAAATGGAAAATTTGTGTCAATTCATGATTTTATAAATAGAGTAAATCCAAAAGATATAAATAAACTTCAATTAGAAGGTTTGGTTAAAGCTGGTGCATTTGATAATTTAAACCCAAATAGACAGGCTTTACATGATTCAATTCCAGGTATGATAGCTAAAAGTAAAAATATATTTGATAATAAATCTGCTAATCAAATTGATTTATTCTCAGAAGATGAAACTACGCAGGATGATTTTTTAATAAAAACTGAAGATTGGAAATTTGAAGAAAGATTATCAAAAGAATTTGAATCAGTTGGTTTCTTTATTTCAGACCATCCGTTAAATCAATTTACAGAGATTTTTAATGATTATAAAATAACAGATTATTCAAGTTTTGTTTCAAAAGAAGATTTAAAAGACGCTAACATAGCTGCAACACTGCTAAAGGTTCAAGAAAGAAAAACAGCAAAAGGAAATTCTTATGCTGTTTTAAAATTAACAGATTTATCAAGTGTATTTGAACTTTTTATTTTCTCTGATGTTTTAGAATTTAATAGAGAAATTTTGAAAGAAGGTAGCTCACTTATTTTAACAATATTTAAAAATGTTTCTAATGATGAAAATCGACTAACTAGAATTAATGTGCAAAAAATAGCCTCACTTAAAAATTTATTTAACAGCCCTATAAACGAGGTTTCATTCCAGCTTAATTCTGAAGAACAGATTGAAAAAATATCTACAATTTTGAATGATGAAGGCAAAACTATCGTAAATATTAATTTGGTCACCGAAGATAATATCCTTCAATTTAGATTGAAAAACCCGCGTAAATTGGACAGAAAAACTTTAAATCTCATAAGAAATCAAGAGATTCAGGCAATAATAAACTAAATAAGTACTTGTTATATTTATTAAATATTTGTAAATACTTCTCAAATTAAATTAACACGCACACAGTTGTTGGTTTTATACCTCCGGTCCTTTATTGGAAATTACTGTGGTGGCTTAACCGGGAATAAATATGAAAATACCTAACGTTACAATACAACAATTATTAGAAGCAGGAGTTCATCTTGGACATAAAACTTTAAGATGGAATCCAAAAATGAAAAAATATATTTTTGGAAAAAGAGATTCGATTCACATTATAGACCTTACTCAAACTCTCGAATTAACAAAAGCAGCTCTAGAAAAAGTTTATCAAACTATTTCTAATAACGGTAAAATTTTATTTGTGTCTACAAAAAAACAGGCATCTGAGGCTATAGCAGAAATTGCAAAAGAAACAGGTCAATACTTTGTCAATTATAGATGGTTAGGTGGAATGTTAACTAACTGGGGAACAATTTCAAATTCGATTAAAAAATTAAAAAAGCTTGAAAGTGATTTAACAGCTGAAAATAGAGGCTTTACTAAAAAAGAACTTTTAAAAATGAGTGTAAAAAAAGATAAGCTTCAAAGATCCTTGGGTGGCATAGCTGAAATGAAAAAAGTTCCAGACTTGGTATTTGTTATAGATACAAACTATGAGTCACTGGCTATTGCAGAGTCTTCAAAATTAGGAATACCGATTATTGCTATTTTAGATAGCAATTCAAATCCAGATAATATTGACTATCCAATTCCAGGCAATGATGATGCAAGAAGAGCTATAGACCTTTATTGTAATTTAATCAAAGAAACAATTAATAGTGCCAAAAGTGCTGTATCTACAGATGATATAAAAAAGGCTAAAGTTAAAGAAGATGATAAAACAAAAACTATTCAGGAATTAGATAGAGAAAAACTAGAGAAAAAATTTTCTAAAGAAGGCAAGGAGAAATTAAATTAATGAGTGATATAGAAAAAGTAAAAAAACTTAGAGAAGCAACTGGAGCTGGTTTTAAAGATTGTAACTTAGCTATTAAAGAGTCGAATGGAGATTTAGATAAGGCAATTGAAATTTTAAGAGTTAAAGGAATTTCAAAAGCATCTAAAAAAATGTCTAGAGACGCAAAAGAGGGAGTTGTTGTGGTTAGTGGAGACGAAACCAAAACTTCAGTAATTGAAGTAAATTGTGAAACGGATTTTGTTGCTAAAAATGATGACTTTATAAATTTTGTTAAAGAGTTGAGTGAATTAAATCATCAAAATAATTCAAACATTAAAGATTTAAAAATAGCTAAAATGAAAAACGATCAAACAGTTGATGAAAATTTAGTTGCTTTAATTGCGAAAATTGGTGAAAAAATTACAATTGGTAAATCTAAAACAATTCAAAATTCTGATGGAGTAAATAACCACTATCTTCATACGGTTGTAAAAGACAATGTTGCTAAATTAGCTGTTATGGTTTCATTAAATACAAAAGAAAATTCAGATACTGTTAAAACATTTAGCAAGCAATTATCTATGCATATTGCTGCATCAAATCCATTGGCCTTAGATTCTAGCTCTATAGATCAGACTATTATTGATAAAGAACAACAACTAGTTACAGAAGAATTAAAAAATTCTGGAAAACCAGATGATATTGCAAAAAAAATTAGCTTAGGTAAAATGAATAAATTTAAAGAGGAAAATGCTCTTTTAACACAAGCTTGGGTAATGGAACCCAAGAAAAAGGTTCAAGATGTTTTGAAAGAACTTTCTGTAGCTGATTTAAAAATTAAAGAGTTTTATAGAATAAAGATTGGAGAGTAAATGTTTGATGAGAAATCATACGGCCTTAAAATGGATAAAACCATTGAGGTTTTCTCAAAAGAACTATCTTCCTTAAGAACTGGGAGGGCAAATGCTTCAATGCTAGATTTAATAAAAGTTGATGTGTATGGACAGCAAATGCCAATAAATCAAGTTGGCAGCATAACAACTCCAGAACCAAGAATGATAAATATCCAAGTATGGGATGCAAACAATGTATCATTAGTGGATGCCGCTATACAAAAATCAGATTTAGGATTAAATCCTCAGATTGATGGTCAGTTAATTAGATTGCCTGTTCCTGAGCTAAACGAAGAAAGACGGACAGAACTTAAAAAACTAATAAAGTCCATTGGAGAAAGATGTAAAGTTTCAATAAGAAATATTAGAAGAGAAGCTAACGAGGATCTTAAAAAACTATTAAAATCAAAAGAAATAAGTGAGGATGAGGAAAAAAATCACGAAAAAAAAGTTCAAACTATTACAGATGACCATATTAAATCTGTAGATGAAAAAGTTTCTTCCAAAGAAAAAGAAATAATGACAATATGAACCCGTTAAATCATGTAGCCATTATCATGGATGGTAATGGGAGATGGGGCTTAAAGTACAAAAATTCTAGAAATGAAGGACATAAAGCAGGTTTAAAAACAGTTGAAAAAATTATTAAAGAAACTATCAAAAATAAAATAAAGTATTTAACTCTATACGCCTTTTCTTCAGAAAATTGGAAAAGACCAAAAAAAGAAATAGAATTTTTATTTGGTTTGTTAGAAAGTTTTTTACTAAATAGAATTGATGACCTACACAAACAAGATATAAGACTAAAAATAATTGGTATAAAAAAATTTTCTAGTAAATTAAATAATTTACTCAAACTTTCTGAAAATAAAACCTCAAAAAATAAAAAAACTTCAGATTAATTTAGCGATTAATTATGGTTCTAAAATTGAGATTATAAATGCATTTAAGTCAATTACTAAAAATAAAGAAATTATTAATATAAAAAATTTTTCAAAGCATTTACAAACTAAAAATATTCCTGATCCAGATATTCTTATTAGAACTGGTAACACTAAAAGATTAAGTAATTTTTTATTATGGCAAATAGCTTATTCTGAAATTTTTTTTGAAAAAAAATTGTGGCCAGCATTTAATGAAAAAGATTATAAAAAAATTATAATGAAATTTAAAAATACAAAAAGAAATTTTGGAAGTATATAATGAGCAATAATTTATTAAAAAGAATTTTAACTTCTATTATATTATTATTTATTTTATTTTTTTGTTTGTTGACAAGTAAATTTTTATGGATTTATTTACTAATTATAGCATCAATAATCTCTTTTTTTGAATTTAATAATTTATTAAAAAAAATTTATAAAAATAAAAATAATAAAATTATTAATTTTAATATAATATCTTTTGTTTATTTGGTCTTTTTTATTTTAACTGGATATCATTATTACAGTGCTTCTATTTTAATATTTATTATCTCAATATGTATATTATCTGACACAGGGGGTTACTTTATCGGTAAATCTATTGGCGGAAAAAAATTAACCAAAATCAGTCCAAATAAAACAATATCTGGTAGTATTGGATCATTTATATTTTCATTATTTCCAATATTGATTTTTGAAATATTCAAAATAAATTTCATATCTAGTTATACAAATAATAATATTTTAACATTAGTTTATTTATGCTTGTCATTATCATTAATTTGTCAATTAGGGGATTTATTCATTTCTTATTTTAAAAGAAAAGCAAAAGTTAAAGATACAGGATCTTTGTTGCCAGGTCATGGTGGCTTACTAGACAGAATAGACGGTTTTATTTTTGTTTTACCCACAACATATTTATTGGATAGGTTATTTTTTTAATAATGAAAAAAAAAATTGCAATATTGGGTTCAACTGGTTCAATTGGAAACACTTTATTAAATTTAATCGCTAAAGATAAAAAAAATTTTGAAATAAAACTTCTTACTGCAAATAAAAATTATTCTAAATTAATTAGTCAGACAAAAAAATTTAATGTAAAAAATTTGATTATTAGTGACACAAAAAGTTTTAAAATACTAAAAAAAAAATTTAAAAATTCTAAGATCAAAGTATTTAATAATTTTAATAATTTAGATAAAATTTTTAATAAAAAAATAGATTATACCATGAGCTCAATAACTGGCTTAGATGGTTTGAAGCCTACATTAGAAGTAATCAAGTTTACAAAAAAAATTGCAATTGCAAATAAAGAATCGATTATTTGTGGTTGGAACTTAATCAATAAAGAATTAAATAAATACAATACAGAATTCATACCAGTTGACTCAGAACATTTTTCTACATGGTATGGTGTAAGAAAAAATAAGGATATAATCAAAAAAATTTATTTAACAGCTTCTGGTGGTCCTTTTTTAAATTTACCACTTTCTAAATTTAAAAATATTAAAATTAATGATGCTTTAAAGCATCCAAATTGGAAAATGGGCAAAAAAATAACAATAGACTCTGCAACCATGATGAACAAGGTATTTGAAGTTATTGAAGCGAAAAAAATTTTTAATGTAAAATATGATCAAATTTCTATTTTAACAAATCCTAATTCATATGTTCATTCCATAATTCATTTTAATAATGGTTTAATAAAACTTATAGCACACCATACAAATATGAAAATTCCAATTAAAAACACACTATATGATAATGAAAACTACTTTTTAAGATCAAATTCAAAAATAGAAATACACAAATTAAATAATTTAAATTTTAATAAAATTAATCTCAAAAAATTTCCGTTAGTTAAAATAATAGATAGTTTACCCGAGCTAAACTCTTTATATGAAACTGTTTTAGTCTCTGCTAATGATGAGCTTGTAAAACAATTTCTTAAAAAACAAATTAATTTTACAGATATTTATATTAAGATGGGCAAGGTTTTAAGGAATAGTAATTTTACTCAATTTAAAAATAAAAAGCCTAATAAAATTGAGGATATTTTAAAATTATCAAATTATGTTCGTTCCAAAATTATTTCAAAAAGTATATAAAGTTTACTCTTTTATGAACAAAATATTTTTTTTTATACTTTTAATTTTATTTGTTTTAAACAATAAGATTGCGTTCGGCGAAAAAATTAAAGATATAATAATTTCAGGTAATGATAGAATTCCAAATGAAACAATTCTTATGTTCTCTGGAATTAATATAGATGATGAGATAAATGATAATAAGTTAAATAAAATCCTGAAAGAATTATATAATTCAAACTTTTTTGAGGATATATCTGTAAGTATAGATAAAAATATTTTAACTATTAAAGTAAAAGAATTACCAATCATCGATAATATTATTATTGATGGAGTTAAAGCTAAAAAAATTGAAGAAAATATTAGAGAAAACTTGACTCTCAAACCAAGGAGTTCTTTTAATGAAATAATCTTAAGAGAAGAAGAAATTTATATCAAAACCACA
>CACDTF010000006.1 GCA_902555665.1 uncultured Pelagibacteraceae bacterium | reverse complement strand
TTTTAGGTCCTATTTGGGTTTGGATGGTTGTTAAAGAGCAGCCTTCAATAGAGACAATCCAAGGAGGAATTGTGATCATACTAACTATCGCAATACACTCATTCTTAGCCATAAAAAAAACACAAACCAAAACTACTTAGCCAGCAATTATTTAAACTTAGAAATTATAAATGCAAAAAGAAGTAAAAAAATCCTGGGCTCTTTTTATAGGTATTGGAACCATGATGATAGCTCATGGATTACAAATGCAGATAATGGGTATTCGTTCTGTACTTGAGGACTTTAGTGTTTTTACAACTGGTATCTTTATGTCTGGATATTATGTTGGTTATTTTGTGGGTTCAAGAACTACTCCTAATTTTGTTTCAAAAGTTGGTCATATAAGAGTATTTGCGGCGTTTGCTTCTCTTGCATCTTTAAGTGCATTAATCGCTGTAGTTTATATAAATCCCTTAATGTGGACAATTAGTAGGTTCATAACAGGTATAAGTTTAGTTAGTTGTTACGTTGTTACTGAAAGTTGGCTAAATGATAGAGCAACTAATAAAAATAGAGGACAACTATTGTCTGCATACATGATGGTAATTTATTTTGGTTTAGCCCTAGGTATGCTTCTACTTAATATAAGTGAACCTGAAGCTTATGAGCCATTTATTTTGGTTTCTGTTTTGCTTTCTGTTGCTCTAGTTCCAATTTTATTAACAAAAAGACCTGCTCCAAAATTTAAAAAAATAGAAACAATAAGTATCTTAGAACTTTATAAAATCTCACCTCTTGGTTCTTTAAGTTCTTTCTTTACAGGAATAATTCATGCAGCTTTCTTTTCGTTAATTTCTGTTTATGCAACAATCGCAAAATTTACTTTATTTGAGATATCTATACTTTTATTTACAGCAACAATTGCTGGAGTTGTAGGCCAAGGTCCAATTGGTTATTTTTCAGATATTTTTGATAGAAGGAAAGTAATAGTCATCACTACTTTTGGAAGTTCGTTGCTAGCATTTATTGCAATTTTAACTTCGAATGATCCTATTCAAAATATTTATTATATGGATGAATTTGCTTTCAGGAAAATAATATTTTTTATTGCAGTTGGGCTTTATACTAGTTTGTGTTTACCACTATTTTCACTTAACCTTGCGCATACAAATGACTTTGTTCCAAAGTCTAAGTTTGTTGCTGCGGGTGGTGGATTACAATTAATATTTGGCGTTGGAGCAATTAGTGGTCCAATTTTATGTGCTATTTTTATGGAATGGTTCGGATTGAATGGTTTATTTGTTTTTTTAATTATTGCACACGCGATAATCGGAATATTTGGGTTGTATAGAATGAAAGTTAGAGAAACTGTTGAGAACCCAGATTCAACATTTACACCAGTTCCAGCAACAATTACACCAGCTGGATTAGAACTAGATCCAGATGCACCTGCAACTCTTGATGAAAACCCAGTTGATGAAACTGTAAAAACTTAATTAATTATTTCTATTTTATCACCTACATTAATTTTGGAAGATGAAAGAATTTGGCATCTAAGACCACCTTTTCTCATAAATTCTTTAAGGATATTTTTTTGATCGAGCATTTCAGTCAAATGTCGACACGGACGGCATAATTCTATTCCCTCTAATTCAACATTTCCTACCTTTAATTTTTTTCCAATTAATTCATTTAGCTGAATCCCTTTTGTAACAATATTTCTTCTAAAATTGATGTAAGGTATATCGAGCCCAAATTTAATATTATATCCATCAATATTCTCAGCCTCTATTAAAGATAATTGATTGTAAGGATCATTAAAATCATGAAAGTGTCGATCGCCTACTATTCCTTTATTTGCTAAAACCTCAATTGAATTTACTTCCTTGATGGGTTGATTGTTGTTAGCAGTAATTCCTAATTTAAATACTTCGGCCATAAATTATTGAAGAAATAGTTGAGCTCATATAATCTTTTTAAAATAATATGACTTATCTATCTTCAAATCAACTTAAACAGTATGAAGATCAAGGTTACATATCCCCTATTGAAGTTTTGTCTAGTCGTGAAGCATTAGAGGCAAGAGAAGAAATAGAATTAATTGAAAAAAAAATGCCAAATGAAATAGATAAGTCGGGAAGATATAATGTTCATTTAATTTCTCCAAAACTTGATTCGATCGTTCATAATTCTAAAATTTTAGATGCTGTAGAAAGTATTATTGGAAAAAATATCTTAGTTTGTAGCACTACTTTATTTATTAAAAACCCTAACGAGCAAGGTTTTGTAAGCTATCACCAAGATGCAAAGTACATAGGATTAGAACCTCACAATTGGGTCACAGCATGGGTAGCATTAACAGACTCGAATAAAAACAACGGATGTATGAAAATGTGGCCTAAATCACATTTAAATATTAAAGATCACAATGAGAAATTTAATGAAGGCAACTTGCTTACTCGAGGACAAACAGTGGAGAATGTACCTGAAAACGAAGTTAAGTCTATAGAACTAAAAGCTGGTCAAATGTCTTTGCATCATCCAAGAGTAGTACATGGGTCAGGAATAAATAAGAGTAATGATAGAAGGATAGGATTTGTTATCCAAAGTTATATAGGGACAAACGTAAAACAAATCTTAGGTAAAAATGGTGTTCAAGTTGCAAGAGGAGAGGATAAATACCATCATCATGAAATTATAAATAGAACTAATGCTTTAATGAGTGAAGAAAGTATTTTACTTCGAAAAAAAGAAAATGATTATTTGCAGGAAATTTTTTATAAAGGTGCAAAACAAAAAGGATCTTATTAATTATTAAATATGGGAGATTTAAATAAAGCACCAAATGACTTTTTTGATAATTGGAATAAGATCCAATCAATGTCATATAAAAATGTCATTGAACTACTTGTTAAGAGAAGTAGTGAAAAAAAGATATTAGCTTTAATTCAATTTGAATTAGATCAATTTTCAGAAAATGTTCAAAAGAATTTAGTTATTTCTGAAACAAGTTCTTTCTATCAAGAAATATCTAATCTTTTCAGAGACTCAAACTGGTGGTCAACCGCTACAGTAACAGATGCTTGTAAATATTATTTAAACTGTGCAAGAAATAATATTTCTTATTTTGAAAACTATGTAGAGGCAGATAGTGATTTATCCCAAAATGAAAAAAATGAGATATTTGCCTTGTATCAATTGTGCACTTTATTTGTTTCTTGGAATGCTATTAAAGATAAACAAATCAGAGAAATTATAGATATTAGAAAAAGTTTATTTTTTAGATAAAACTAAACTGTATGAACAAAGAAAACGCAAGCAAACTCTGGAAAATTATTCAGGAAGCTGGAGATTATTTGGTGGGACAATTACCTGACCATCCAAACCATCCTAAAGGAAGAAACCCATATGCTCATGTTGCTATTTGTGTGAAAAGTAAATTCAATGCTAGCTACAAAGATATTCCAGATGAAAAATATGACGATGTAATTAAATACATTGAATTTTTAAAACAAAATCCAAATTAATTATTGTTTTGGAAAATAATCTTTGAGTTCACCTTCTCGGTAAACATCAGCAGTACAACAATGTAAACCTCCACCAAAAGCATAGGCATCTCTAAGTTCTACTGGCACAACTTCCATTCCTAATTTATCCAATTGTTCTGCTTGATATTTTTCACTTTTTTCTACACAAACAGTTTTAGGATCCAAAACTAAAACATTCATTGATAGCCAAGTTGATGAATAACATAATGGTGGAGGTTCGTTATGTGCTGGTTGTGCACTGTCTACAATTTCCCAACCATTGTCTTCAAATAATTTTCTTTGTTCCTTAGGAAGTCTTCTTTGTGGGTTATTGATAATTAAACCCTCTTTAATTGGAGTAAAGGTTGCATCAATGTGAATTGGATAAGGGTCACCTGGGAAGTTAACTGCGTGTACTCTGTGATCTTTATAATGTCTTTTTAGCCAATCAATCCCTTTTAAATTTGTTGTAAAACCATGTTGAACAACTAAATCTTTACCAAATCTTAATACGTCCGCTGCATCAAATAATGGCTCTTCTTCAGTAGTTACAAAATATTTTTTTTCAGTCCACTCTAGTCTTTTTTGAACACCTATTTTATCTGATAAATAATCCTTTCTATAATCTGCATCAGTTAATCTTGGCTTTGGAGCAGATTCGTGTCTCATATTAGGATCTTGATTATAATAATCTTTTAGAAGTGGTCGGTAACATAAATATTCAAACCAACGACAACGATAACTCATTGTAGCTTCTAAAATTTCGTTTCCAACTGTTAACAAAACATCTCTTGGTGGCATGCAACCAAACATTGTTTCTGCTTCCCAATCTGGTGTGGATGTTTTTTGATTAAAATCTATTGGTGTTGGACGATCAACTTTAATACCTCTTTTTTCAAGCATATTTGAAAAGTTATCTAATAATTCATTTGCTTTATCGACAGTGTCTTTAGTTCTTGGTCCAAACTTACCTCGCATATCACTGTCTTCTGGAACTTTTGCATCTAATGCAGGTTCAGGTGCAGGTATACAAGTTCCATCCGCTCTACCAACTATAACGTGCTTTAACGGATCCCACTCATTCCAACTATTAACAATAGTTTTGTTCTCGCTCATTAAGATTAGGTTTTTATAATATTATGCTCAGGGCCGAAAGGAAATTTTGTAATATTTTCTGCTCCATCTTTACCAATCACTAAAATATCATGTTCTCTATAACCACCTGCACCAGGATTACCTTCTGGGATCATTATCATTGGTTCCATTGAAACGACCATGTTTTCTTCTAACACTGTATCAATATCTTCCCTTAATTCTAATCCAGCCTCTCTTCCATAAAAATGTGAAAGCATACCAAATGAATGTCCATAACCAAAAGTTCGATACTGAAGATAACCAAGCTCAGCAAAAAGTTCGTTAAGCTCATGACAAATATCTGAACATTTAACACCTGGTTTAATTAATTCCAATCCACGATTATGAACTTTAACATTTGCCTCCCATGCTTTAAGTGAAGCATCATCAGCATGATCTAAAAATAAAGTTCGCTCTAGTGCTGTGTAGTATCCAGAGATCATTGGAAAAGTATTTAAAGATAAAATATCTCCTTTAACTAATTTTCTATTAGTCTTTGGATTGTGAGCTCCATCTGTATTAATACCCGATTGAAACCATACCCAAGTGTCCATGTACTCTGCACCTGGATAACTTTTAACAATCTCTCTTTCCATTCTATCTCTTGCGGCTATAGCTACTTCAATCTCTGTATTATTTTCTCTTATATTTTTAACTATCTCTTCACCACCCATGTCTGCAATTCTTGCACCATTTCTTATGATCTCAATTTCTTCTTTCGATTTAATCATTCTAAGTTTCATTATATCTTTTGAAACATCAGTAAAAACAGAGAAAGTAAAAATAGATCCTATTTTTTCTCGCATATCTAACGTGACATGATCATTTTCAATTCCAATATTTTTTGGAGGATCATCCCTTCCAATAATTGAAACAATGGCTCTTAAAAAATTATCTCTCTTCCAATCAGTATAAATAACGTTACCACAATGAGATCTGCGCCATGGTTGACTTGCATCAATGTTAGCTGAGATTGTTGAAATTTTATTTTGAGTGATTACACATCCGTAAGGTCTACCAAAAGAGCAATAAATAAAACCTGTGTAATATGCAACGTTATGCATAGATGTTAAGATAACCATATCAAGACCATTTTGGTCCATCACTGATCTAAGTTTACTTACTCGATTGTTATATTCTTTATCTGTAAAAGGTAATTTTACTTTTTCACCGTTTTTAAGCTCAAAAAAATCTGGTCTTTCCATATTAATTCAATGCTATATATCTTTTATTCCATCTCATTATTAAACTGTAATAAAATATAGATACAAAAAGAAAAAAACCGCCGATTATTGTATTTGTGGATGGTACCTCGTTAATACCAAATAATGGCAACCAAACCCAAAAAATTCCACCTACAACTTCAGTTAAAGATAATAAAGTCAATTCTGCTGCCGGTATCGCTTTAGATCCAATTGAATATAAAATTAAACCAAAACAAACTAGTGTCCCGTGCAAAGAAAATAAAGCTCCATTATAGCTAGATGAAAAGAAAACTAAGTTGTTTGATAAAATCATAATTGTTGCAAACACAAAACAAAAGAAACCTGCAAAAGCCACTGTTGTGAATTTTGGTGTTTCTTTTCTCCATCTTAAGGTTACAGAAAAAACTGAGAATCCAATTGAGGCAGTTAAACCAAACACGAAACCAATTAATGATTTTTCACCAGTGTTTCCAAGTGCCATAATAATGATACCAGCTGTTGCAATTATTATTGATATCCACACATTAAGAGAAATTTTTTCTCTTAAAAATAAAAATGCCAATAATGCTGTAAAAAAAGGCATTGCTGCTAAACAAAGTAAAGTAACCGCAGCACTAGTATTTGTAATTGAATAAATAAATGAAATCATAGCTACTCCCAATCCAGATCCGCCTATTACTCCTGATAAACCTATTTTATAATAGTTTTTATAAAAATTTTTTCCTTCCTCGAAAAATAAATAAAGATTTAATAAAATGAAAATTGTTAAACCTCTTCCAAAAATATACTGCCAAGGTACCAATTGAGGATTATCCATGTATCGAACTACTAGTGGGCCAAATGACCATAATAGACCAGCAAAAAGTACAACGGGAATGGCTATTTTTGGATTTCTCAACTCTAACATATTCAGAAATCTAATTGTAAATAGAATTTTCTACAACAAAAATACGTTTCTAAAATAAATTTTGATTTAAAAGGTTGGGGAAAAAACAATCAACGATATCTCCTTTTTTAAATTTTGATTTACCTGCTGGTAACAAAACCCAAATATTTGATTTTACAAATGATTTAATTCTAAAAGACTCTTGACCTTTTAAAATTTCAACGTTTATTTTTCCATTTTTAGTTGTGCTTAATTGGCTCTTTACAAATCTTGTGAAATTCTTTTTTTTATTAAAACCGTTCCTTAAAATAGCTTTGATTGATTTTTCTTCTGATATTCCTAAAACATTTAAAATGTATGGAATTACAAAAAATCTAAAACATGCGGCCGAAGAGATCGGATTTCCAGGAAGTCCAAATATTGCCTTTTCTCTCCCTTTAATTTTTGCAAACATTATTGGTTTTCCTGGCCTTATTGCAGCACTTTTGAAATAGCTTGATAACTTAAATTTTTTAACAACATCAGGTACAAAATCAAATTTACCTGCAGAAACTGCGCCTGACGTAATAATAATATCATCTTTAGATTTAATTAATTTATTTATTTTTTGTTTAAAAATATTTTTATGATTATCTCTTAAAATACTTCCACTTTTAAAATTAAATAAAAAATTTTGATTTAAGTTTTTAATATAATGTGTGTTAGAATTTCTTACCATCCAATTAGGAATATTATCTTTGTTTGATATTTCGTTTCCAGTAGAAAAAAACAATATATTAATCTTTTTTTTTACTTTAATTTGATTAATACCTAAACTCTTAAAAGCTAAAATATGGTTTGGTTGAACAATTGTATTTTTTTTTATTACAACCTCACCTCTTTTAAAATCAGAGCCTGCAAATCTTACGTGACTATATTTTTTAATTTTTTGATTTATTAAAATATATTTTTTATTATTTTTATTTGGATAGAAATTAATTTGTTCAATAGGAATAATTGTATCAAACCCTTTTGGAATAATCCCTCCTGTCATTATCTCTATTGCATCAAATTTTTTAATTTTTTTCTTTAATGGTTTAGAACCAGCAGCAATTGAGCCAATTATCTTAAATTGTTTTTGGGAATTTTTTTTAATTTGATTTGTATCTTTTGAATTAATCGCATATCCATCAAAAGCAGCGTTATCTCCTGTTGGATAATTTATATTAGAATAAACATTGCTAGAAACAACTCTATTTAAGGATTTAATACTATTAATTTTCTCATCTTTAATTTTAATTTTTGCTTTTTTTAATATTTTCTTAGATTGTTCGTAACTAATCATTTCAATATTTCTTTAGCTTTTTCTAAATCCTCTTTTGTATTTATATTAAAGAAAGGATCATTATTTGGAAACTCCATATTAATTATTTTAACTCCAACATTATTTGCCCATAACTCTACTTTTCTTTCTCCATCATTTAAGTCCTTTTCTAACCTATCTAGTAATTTTATTGACCATAAGCCAAAAATATTATGTCTTGTATTATTCGATTTAATAAAAAATAAATCACTATCTTTAAAATTAATGTTTTTAATGAAATCTTTTAGTATTTGTTTCTTAAAAAAAGGAGTATCCACAGGGAAGGTTGCTATCCACTGGTAATTTCTTTTATTTGTTTTGATCCATTTCATGGCAGATAAAACTCCACATAAAGGACCAAGTCCTTTTTTATAGTCTTCAATTTTAATTATTTTTTCTGAACTTTGAAAATTTATCGAATTATTTGAGACAATCAAAATCTCTTTAAATTGATCAATTATTTCAGACAATACGTAATCTATCAATAGCTTGTTTGCTAAGGTCGCTTGTGATTTATCTTCACCAAATCTTTGTGACTTTCCGCCTGCTAGCACTGTGCCTAAAATATTGTTATGATCCATTTATCAAAATATAAAACATTCAAACTTGAATTAAAGAAATTAAATGGACATAAGAATTTTAGAAATTGCCTCACATACAGAAAACAACAAAGTCCTTGAAAACTACACTCATAAATCTAAACACAAAAATCCATTATGTGGAGATGAAATGGAAATAAGCTTAATTGTTAAGGATGAAGTTGTAAAAGACATGGCTTATCAGTGCAAATCATGTGTTTATTGTCAGGCTTCAGTTAGTTTACTATCAAGAAAGATAAAAGAAAAAAAGATAGAGGAAATTAAAGGATTTATTGTAATTGGAGAGCAATTGTTTGATGATGTTAAAATAACTTTAGAAAAACATTGGAAGGATTTTATGGAAATTTTTGATAAAAAAAATCTCTCTAGGAAAGAATGTTTATTATTACCTTTAAGAACAATTGCAAAAGCTTTAAAAATTTAAATGATTAACATTTCAAAACCTATTTTGCAGAAAGCCTTAATTGCTGGATTTTTTTCAGCATTCACAATTGGTGTACTAACAGTACTTACTTACAAAAGTACTCTTGGCTATTTTATAGCAGGATCTTTTGGATCTTCCATGGTTTTGTTATTTGGTTTTCCTGAAAGCCCCTTTGCTCAACCAAAAAATGTTTTTTTTGGACATCTGATAACAGCTTTAGTTGGTGTGATTTTTGTTCATTTTATTCCACTACCTATTTATATCAATATTGCAGCTGCAGTTGGTATCGGGGTATTTTTAATGATATTATTGAATGTTGTCCATCCACCAGCTGGTGGAAATCCTATAATGGTAATTATAGGTAGTGCCTCTTACGATTATCTAATTAATCCAATAATTTTTGGGTGTATTATTATTCTATTATTGGCAATTATTGTTAACAAATATCTTTTGAAAAAAAATTATCCTTTAAAATAATTTAATGAATTCAAAATATAAAGTTACAAAATTTTCTTCAAAAAATTTTAGTCATACCGAAGATTTAATATCAATTGAAGAGCCTCTTGAAATTTCTCTAAAATATAAATCAGAAGATAAATGGATTAATCAAAATTTATCTATCACAATGAGAACACCGGGTCATGACGAAGACTTGGTAACAGGTTTTTTGTTTAATGAACAAATTATTACATCTTTAAAAGACATCGCATCTGTTGAAAGTTATGGTGAAAAAGTTGGCCAATACAATATCCAAAATAAAATCTTAGCAACTTTAATAAATTCAGAAAATGTTAATATAGCGAAAATAAAAAGAGATTTTTTAACTAATTCTTCCTGTGGTGTATGTGGAAAATCTTCATTGGATGCACTTGAGATTGTAAAAAAAAATAAAACTCACGCTTCTGAACCAAAAATTTCTAAAGATATTATAGTTCAATCTCCTGATACTTTACGAGAAGCTCAATCAGAGTTCAGCAAAACAGGTGGTATTCATGCAAGTGGTCTCTTTAATTCTAGTGGGGAACTGATAGATTTAAGAGAAGATGTAGGAAGACACAATGCTTTAGACAAACTTATTGGTTGCACTTTAAAAAATGGTAAACTTGATCCAAAATCTCAATTTATCACATGCTCCGGAAGACTTAATTTTGAGCTGGTTCAAAAGGTTTTAATGACAGATGTTGGTATAATGATTGGTGTTGGTGCGCCAACAAGTCTTGCTATAGATTTAGCGAATAAATTTGACATTACCCTCATAGGTTTCGTAAAGAGGGATAGTTTTAATATTTACACAAATAACAAAAAAGTTATTGTGAAATAAATAATAAAGAAAAGGGTATTTGTGTCAAAAAACATAAGTAATTTATCTGGTAGAATTGGCTTAAAAGACAATTTATTTAAGCAAATTTCAGAAAATACATTAAGCGAAAAACCACAGGATATTAAGGAAATTGCTAAAAAACATAACCTTGGGGTTTCAACACTTCATGGAGCTGAATCATTTTATGAATTTTTAAGACCATCTCATAGAGAAAAGAAAGCTTTTGTTTGTAATGGTAGTGCATGTATGTGTGCTGGCACACAAGAGAAGTTAAAAGATACTTTAAAAGAAAAACTTGGTGACGATAAAGTTGGAGAAATGTTTTGCTTAGGACATTGTTATGAAAACCATGCATTCCATTATGATGGAGAAAATTATGCTGGGAAGGATATAGAAAAAATTGACCAAATAATTAAAGGTGAAGAAATTAAACAAGACAAATTTTTCTCAAAAAGTTTTGCAACAACAAGTTTCTTAATGGATGACAAACTTTCATCAACTGACCAATTTAATGATCAATTAAATAAATTTTTAAAAACTGATAAAAAAGAAATTGTTAAATCACTCTTAGATTCTAATTTAACTGGTAGAGGTGGTGCAGGATTTCCGACAGGAATGAAATGGGATTTTTGTAGTAAAGCAAAAGGAGAAAAAAAGTATGTTATCTGTAATGCAGACGAAGGTGACTCTGGTGCTTTTTCAGATAGATATTTATTAGAAGACCAGCCTCTGAAAGTCATTTTTGGAATGGTAATGTGTGGATTTGTAATTGGAAGCGATGAGGGAGTTTTATATATTCGTGGAGAATATCCAAAATCTATTGAAGCCATCAATGGAAGTATCAATGAACTTAAAAAGTTAGGTCTTTTGGGTGAAAATATTTTAGGAACCGATTTTTCTTTTGATCTTGGAATTTGTATTGGTCAAGGTGCTTATATTTGTGGAGAAGAAACAGCTTTGATTGCATCTATTGAAGGAAGAAGAGCAGAAGTTGATGTTAGGCCGCCTTTTCCTGTTACAGAAGGATTATATAAAAAACCAACTGTTGTTAACAATGTTGAAACTTTAGCAGCTGCTACAGGAATTTTAATAAATGGGTCTGAAAAATTTTCATCTATAGGAAATAAAAAATCTGCAGGTACTAAATTGGTTTGTTTGGATAGTTTCTTTAACAACCCAGGTGTTTATGAGATTGATATGGGAACTCCAATGAAAAAAATATTTAATGAAATTGGTGGGGGATACAAAGAACCATTAAAAGCTTTTCAAATTGGTGGGCCACTTGGTGGTGTGGTTCCATTAAGTGAAATAGAAAATCTTAATTTAGATTTTCAGGAGTTTACTGCAAAAGGTTTCATGTTAGGTCATGCTAGTGTGGTGAGTATTCCTAAAAATTTTTCTATGGCAGAATACATTCATCATCTATTTGAATTTTCTGCTGAAGAATCATGTGGTAAATGTTTCCCTGGAAGACTTGGATCTTACAGAGGTAAAGAAATGTTTGACCAAGCTAAAAAGAAAACCGCAAAAATACCTTTGAAATTGCTTGAAGAATTGCTTGTTACAATGAAAAAAGGTTGTTTATGCGCTTTATGCGGAGCTATTCCCACTCCTATTCAAAACATCCTAAAATACTTTGGGGATGAAATGAAAAATGATATGGTTAAAGATAATTAATGAGTTCAGAGAAAAGAAAAATTGCTTATATTGATGGAAAACCTTATGAAATAGGTCCAAATCACTCGTCTATTTTAAAATTTGTAAAAAGTTATGTAGGTGAAAAAAAAGTTCCTACCTTATGTGATGATCCAAATTTAGCACCTTATGGAGCTTGTAGAGTGTGCTCGGTCGAAGTTGCTTTAGAAAAAGATGGACCTACAAGAGTAGTAGCTTCTTGCCATACTCCAGTTGCTGAAAATCAACACATATTTACATCAAATGAATCTTTGACAGATCTTAGAAAAAATATTGTTGAATTAGTATTAACAGACCACCCAATGGAATGTGATACTTGTGAGGTAAATAATAATTGTGAATTACAAACAGTAGCAAACGATTTAGGGGTATCTGATCACAGATATAACAGTCCAAAACAACATAAAGGAATTCCAAGAGATACATCTCATGATTACATGAGAATGAATTTAGATAATTGTATAAATTGTGGAAGATGTGTCAGAGCTTGTGATGAAATTCAAGGTTCATTCGTTTTAACAATGAGTGGGAGAGGATTTGAATCAAGAATAACAACTGATAATGATATGATGTTTGGAGATAGTTCGTGTGTTTCTTGTGGTGCTTGTGCTCACACTTGTCCAACAGATGCTATCTCAGATGTTTTTCAATCAAAGTCCGCTGCAGTAGATAAAAAAGTTAGAACAACTTGTTCATACTGCGGTGTTGGTTGTAATTTAGAGGCTTCGATTAAAGATGATAAAGTTGTAGCTATTGATACTCCAAAACAAACAGAAGTTAACGCTGGACATACATGTATTAAAGGAAGATATGCGTTTAGTTTTTATGATCATCCAGACAGATTAAAAACACCTCTAATTAAAAGAAATGGAAAATTTGAAGAAGCTTCTTGGGATGAAGCTTATGATTTTATCAAAAAGGAAATGAATAGAATTACAAAAGAAAATGGTCCAGATGCCTTTGCTGGAATTTCTTCTGCAAGATGTACGAATGAAGAAAATTACGTATTTCAAAAAATGATAAGAGCTGCTGTTGGAACTAATAGTGTAGACTGTTGTGCAAGAATTTGTCATTCACCAACAGCTTGGGGAATGCAACAAACTTTTGGTACTGGAGCGGCAACTAACTCTACAGAAGATATTTATCATGCAGATTTATTTTTGGTAATCGGAGCTAATCCAACTAATGCTCATCCTGTAACGGGCGCAAAAATAAAACAGCAAGTCATGAAAGGTAAAAAATTAATTGTGCTTGATCCAGTTACGACTGAACTAGCTAAACTAGCTGATTATCATATTAAACTAAGACCAGGAACTAACGTTGCAGTTCTAAATATGATGTTGCACTTTATTATTAAATCAAAACTTTATAATGCAGATTTTGTAAGAGATAGAACTGAAGGATTTGATAATTTCTTAAAAGAAATTGAAAAACAAGATGTAGATCATTTAGCGAAAGTAGCAGGTGTAGATAAACAATTAGTTAAAGAAGCAGCAATTGCATATGCTACTGCAAGAAATTCAATGGAGTTTCATGGATTAGGAGTTACTGAACACGAACAAGGTTCAAAAACAGTAATGCTAATTGCAGATCTAGCAATGATTACTGGAAACATTGGAAGAAAAGGTGTTGGGGTTAATCCTTTAAGAGGCCAAAATAATGTTCAAGGTGCAGCAGATATGGGGTGTCAACCACACCAGGGTGCTGGGTACTTTCCTGTAGCTGATGAAAAACATCAAGAATTTTATACTGAAAAATATGGAGTAACACATCCGACTAAACCAGGATTAAAAATTCCTCAAATGTTTGAAGCTGCAATAGACAAAGAGCTTAAAGGTTTATGGATTATTGGTGAAGATATAGTTCAAACTGACCCTAATAGCGCTCATGTTATAGAAGCTATGAACTCATTAGAGCTTCTAGTTGTTCAAGAAATATTTATGAGTGAAACGGCAAAATTAGCGACAGTTGTTCTTCCAGGTACAACGTTCTTAGAAAAGGATGGAACTTTTACAAATACTGAAAGAAGAATTCAAAGAGTAAATAGAGCTGTGCCTCCTCTACCGGGCACTAAACCTGATGGATTAATTGTGACTGAAATGATGCAAAAATTGGGTTTTGACCAACCAACTTATGACGCTGATCAAGTTCTAGAAGAGATTGCTGATATAGTTCCTTTCTTTAAGGGAGTAACTAGAGAAAGATTAGGAAAATTCGGATTACAATGGCCAGTTCAAGAAGATGGAACTGATACTAAAATTTTACATACTGAAACTTTTAAATTAGGCAAAGGTAGACTTAAAAACTTTGATTGGAAAGAGTCATCAGAAATTGAAGCTAATAAAAAAGATTATCCTTTAATTTTAACAACAAGCAGAGTTTTACAACATTACAACGCCGCAACAATGACTAGAAGAACAAAAAACATAAATATTGTTGATGAAGATGTTTTGTTAATTCATCCTAAAGATGCTGAGTACAGAGATCTTAATACTGGTGATATTGGAAGACTTTATTCAGGTAGAGGTGAAGTTGCCCTTAAAGTAGAGGTGACAGATAAAGTTAAAGAAGGAATAGTGTTTACTACATTCCATTTCCCAGAACATATGGTTAATATGGTTACAGGTCATGGTAAAGATGAAGAAACAATGTGTGCAGAATACAAGGTATCTTCTGTTGAAGTGCAAAAAATCTCAAATCAATTTAAAACAGAAGTTAAACCAAAAGAAAATCAAGCTGAAGTTAGTTAATTAAAATGACCATTGGTTGGCATTTTGATAATACATATTCAAAGTTATCAAATACTTTCAAAGAAAATATTAAACCAACTCCTGTTCATGATCCTGAGTTAGTGATTTTAAATGAAGAACTAGCATCTACTTTAAATTTAGATTTTTCAAAAACAGACAAAAAAAAATTAGCAGAAATATTTTCTGGAAACTCCATACCAGAAGAAACTAATACTATTGCGCAAGCATATGCAGGTCATCAATTTGGACACTTTACTATGCTGGGAGATGGAAGAGCAGTTTTATTAGGTGAGCATTTAGTAAACAATGACAATCGTTTTGACATTCAGTTTAAAGGTTCAGGAAGAACTTCTTTTTCTAGAGGTGGTGATGGAAGAGCAGCACTAGGACCTATGCTAAGAGAATATATTATCAGTGAAGCGATATATTCATTAAATATTCCGACTACTAGAAGCCTTGCTGTAGTAAAAACAGGAGAAAAAGTTGTAAGAGAAAATCTTTTACAGGGTGCTATATTAACAAGAGTTGCATCAAGTCATCTTCGAGTCGGAACATTTCAATATATTGCTGCAACTCAAAACATTGAAAATTTAAATACTTTAGTCAACTACACTATAAACAGACATTATCCAGAAATTAAAACATCAAATTCAAAAGCATTAGACTTGTTAAATCTTGTTATGGAAAAGCAATGTCAGCTTGTAATCAATTGGATGCGAGTTGGATTTATTCATGGAGTGATGAATACTGATAACATGGCAATTTCAGGTGAAACTATTGATTACGGTCCTTGTGCATTTATGGATCATTATGATCCAAAAACCGTATTTAGCTCAATCGATAAATTTGGAAGATACGCCTTTTCTAATCAACCACCAATTACAAAGTGGAATTTAGCAAGATTTGCAGAATGTTTAATCCCTCTAATTGACAAAAATGAAGATGCTGCAATTAAATTAGCAACAGATTTAATAGATAATTTCCAAAATATTTATGAGAATAAATGGTTAAATATGATGAGAGATAAGCTTGGTCTATTTGGTGAGGATAAAAATGATAAAAAATTAATTAATGATTTATTTAATTGGATGGAAAAAAATAAAGCAGATTATACAAATACTTTTTGTAATTTAATGAATATTAATTCTGATGAAATTTACAAAAATAATGATTTTATCAATTGGAAAATTGAATGGAAAAAAAGAACTGAGTTAAATAATTCAACTAAGGAAAAACAAATTAAACTTATGAAAACAAATAATCCAATTGTTATTCCTAGAAATCATAAAGTAGATGAAGCTTTAGCCGAAGCAGACAAAGGAAATTTAGATAAAATGAAAAAGTTGTTAGCTATTTTAAAAAATCCTTATAACAATCAGAATAATATTGAACAATATCAAGCTCCTGCTTCTTCGAGCAATGAAAAATATCAAACTTTTTGTGGAACTTAAATTATAGAACGTAGGGCTCTGGCCTAGCGGTTTGACCCAAAACTCTCTCAACTGCAAAATCACTTATATCAATTGTTTGGTATGATCCTGTTGTAATTAATTCAGTTAAGGCCCTACCTATCCCCGGTGCCTGCATTAATCCTCGACCTGTAAATCCAGAAGCCATATAAACATTGTCATATTTTGGATGCTTACCAACAACTGCATTATTATCTAATCTATTACAATCATAGTAACCTGCCCATCCACCAGTTAACTTTAATTCTTCAAATGCAGGTATTCTCTTAGCAAGAGCTGGCCAAACTAATTCCTCAAAATCATTCCAAGCTGGTTCCAAATCATCTGCATCAAATACAGAAATAGGTGATCCTGCTAAATATTCCCCTCCTTCTGGTCTCCAATAAACGCCGGTTGTTAAGTCTCCACTTAGTGGCATCTCTTTTATATATGTTGGGCATTTTACTCTAAAAACCGTATGCTTTTGAGGAACAACAGGAATATCTTCTAACAATTCTTTTGTCCAGCAACCAGCTGCAGAAACAATTGTTTTAGCATTTATTTCAGAAATACTTTTAACTTCACCCTTAACAAATTCTGCTCCAAGCTCTATTGCTTTGCTTTTAAGAGCGCTATGAAACATAAATGGATCAATCCATCCTTCACTTTGATTATCCGTATAAGTTGCTGTCTCTATCCCTTCACTATTCACATAAGAGAAAACCTTGGATAATTCTGACCCTTTAATATTTTTTGTTCCTGCGTCACATTCTTTATGATTTTCTAATGCTCTATATTGTTCTTCAGCATGTTCAGGGCCAAACATTAAAAGATATCCATTGGTTACCATACTTGCTGTTGGATTAGGATTTTTTTCTGTTTTTAATAATTCTGGTATTTGGAAAATAAATTCTCTTGCAAATTTTCCTAATAAAATATTTTCTTTTTGGAAAAATTGTCTTCTAAAACCACCTAAAGATAATGGGAATGAAGCTGTTTTATAAGTAGGATCTCTTTCAATAACTTTTACTTTTCTACCTTCTTTGGATAAAAAATAAGCAGTTGCTGCCCCTATTATTCCACCGCCAATTACTATAACATCATCCATATCTAATTTAATATAATCAAGCTTGTATTCAGAATTAGTGCAAAGCTACACCAAAGTAAATATGGAATCATTAGGTAGGCACTCAACATCTTGACGCGTTTAAACCTTAAAATTAGGTTAATTATCAATGCTATTAGAATGATTAATACTATTAAAGCCAAGACCATATTATGAAAAACAAAAAAAACTACACTCCAAGTTGTATTGAAAATTAAATGAATAAAGTAAATATAAACAGTATTCATTTCTCTACTTTTAGTATGCCAATAAAGCCATATAGAGAAAGTCATCATTAAATAAAGAGATGTCCAGACAGGACCAAATATCCAATCTGGAGGATTAAACGTTGGTTTATTTAATAGTGAGTACCAAGGTTCTTTAAATGTAATTGTAGACAAACCTCCAATCAATGAGGCAGAGAATGTAATAGCAAGAAACGACAGAAATGTTAAAAATTTGTTTTTAAGCATTTTAAATATATACATAACAAAAAATGAGTAAAAAAACTATTTGGATTACTGGTGGAAGTACTGGCATTGGTAAAGCTTTAGCAATTAAGTTTGCAGCCATGGGATGGAATGTTGCCATATCTGCAAGACGATCTGAATTATTGAATGAGCTTTCAAATTCTTATGAAAATATTTCAGGTTTTCCTTTAGATGTGACTAACAAAGAAAAGTGTAAAGAAGTATTTAATGAAATTAAAAACAAGTTTGAAAATATAGATATTTGTTTTTTTTCAACAGGAACATGGGATCCAAAAAAAGAGAAAGAAATAGATGTCGAGCAAATGGAAGATGTATTCAAGGTAAATTTTTTTGGAACAGTTAATTGTATTAAAGCTGTTGAACAATACTTTAGAGATAAAAAAAAAGGAATAATAACTATTGTGTCATCAATTGCGGGATATAGGGGATTACCTAATTCAACTGGGTATGGACCATCAAAATCTGCATTAAATAACTTGGCTGAAAGTTTGTACTTTGATTTTAAAAGACACAATGTACGTGTTTGTTTAGTGTCTCCTGGTTTTATTAAAACTCCAATGACAGATAAAAATGATTTTAAAATGCCTTTTTTAAAAACACCCGAGTATGCTGCAGATCAAATTTTTGAAGGTTTAGTAAACAAAAATACATTTGAAATACATTTTCCAAAATCACTTACAATAACATTAAAGCTGCTTAGTTTTTTACCAAGTAAAATTTATTTTGGATTAGTTGGAAAACTCACAAAATATCAAAAAAAATAGTTAATCTTTTACAAATACAACTGTTAATTCTGCTACTTTAAAACCAAATTTTGTCATAGTTGCTCTATTTATTGCAACTCTATCATCTTGTTTAAAAATCCAATCATCAAAAGTGATTTTTATCTCTTTACCTTTTACTGGAACTAATAAAACATATTCAAATTTAAATGCAGGTCCATAAGAATAACCTTTCGCTTTACCAACAACATCACCTGCTGTCCCTTCATAATTGTTTTCATCAATTTTATTTATTTTCCATTCTCGGTCTTGAACTTCACCATCATCCCAATTAAATTTTTCTTTAAGAATTAGCTGCTTTCCATCCCAAGTTCCATTTAAGTCTGCAGAAAATTGTCTTGTAACTTTTCCTGATCTATTTTGTAGAACACCCCAAGCCTTAACATTTCCAGATAAATATTCTTCAATGATTAATCTCGGTTCTTTATTTTTAAAATCTTCTGGTTTCATAGCGCTATTATTCGAGCAACTTGTAGTTAAGAATAATAAAATTATCAACGAAATTGGCTTAATAATTTTTATATGTCGCATAAATATCTCCATTATTTTATTTATTTTGCATTGAAAACTGAATTAGATCTATATTTTTTGACTTAAATCCAGCCTCACAATAAGAAAGGTAAAACTCCCACATTCTTTTAAATGTTGAGTCAAAACCTTGATTTTTTATTAAATCCCATTTTTTTAAAAACTCATTTCTCCATATAGCCAATGTATTTGCATAATGATCAGCGTAAGAAATATATGAATTAACAGTTAAACCGTTGTCAGAAACGTATCGATTAATGCTATTTTTATTTGGCAAAAAACCACCTGGAAAAATATATTTTTGAATAAAATCTTGCTTGTTTTTATATCTATCAAATAACCTATCATCTATAGTAATTGCTTGAATAGCTGCTTTGCCACCATCAGATAAGTTATTTTTAATAGTTTTAAAATAACCCTCTAAATAATTTTGACCAACTGCCTCTATCATCTCTATAGAAGCAATTGAATTGTATTTGCCTTTAATATCTCTGTAATCTTTTATTTCAATATTTACTTTTTCGTTTAAACCACAATTAAAAATTCTTTCTTTTGCGTATTCAAATTGTTTTTTTGATATTGTAATACAGTCTAGTTTAACATCGTATTTTTTACCTAGATACTCGGCAAAACCTCCCCAACCACATCCTATCTCTAAAATTTTGTCACCATTAGTTGGTTTAATTAGATCAATTAATTTTTGATATTTGTTATTTTGAGCATCAGATAGATTTTTTGATTTATCATCAAAAATAGCGCTAGAGTATGTAAGTGTGTCGTCTAACCAAAGAGAAAAAAAATCATTACCTAGATCATAATGTCTAGCAATATTTTCTTTACTTCTACTTTTTGTATTTTTAATAATTTTATTTTTTACAAAATTAATTATTGGAAAATCAAGAAGGCCTGAGAATTTATGTATTACTTCTATATTTCTTGCAGTTAATTCGATTAAATTTGATAAGTTATTAGTTTCAAATTCACCTCTCATGTAGCCCTCAGCAAATCCAATACTACCACCTCTAATTAAATTATAATTAAAATCTGGTTTTTTAATTGAAATATTTGCATGCAATTTTTCATTTGGATTTCCAAACTTTAAAACTTTTCCGTCATGTGTAGTAAGCTCTAGATAACCATAATTTATTTTATTAAGAAATTTAAAAACTAATTTATCTGCAGTGTTATTTAAAAACATTAATTTTCTACTGTTATATTATTTTTAATTTTAAATTTTTTCTTAATTAGTTTAATTCCTTTAAACCACAATTTAAACGCTTCAAAATGTATCGCAGAGATAATTTTAAATGTCATTAAAGGGTGTTTAAGATAAGAATTCATTAAGTTTTTACTTGTCAAAGCAGATCTTTCACCATCTTGAGATGCAAAAAGAATTTTTCCTTCTTGATCATATTGATCAATTACAACTGATAACTTCTGCTCTGGACTCAATATCCTAAAAAAATAATTACAATCCATTTCAATGAATGGTGAAACATGAAATTTTTTTGAGCAATTATTTTGAATTAATTTATTTTGTCCCTCAACTTTAAAAACATATGTGTGTTGCTCACCAAATGTATTTTTAACCTCATATAATATAGAAATTAAATTATCATTATTATCGTATACAAAAAAAATACTTAGTGGATTAAAAACATAACCAAATATTCTTGGATAGCATAAAAGTTTAACTTTTATATTGTCTGTTGTGATTTCGTTACTAATTAGATTTTTTTTTACCCACTCAAAAAGAGATGAACCATCACGGTCACCATGATCTTTTTCGTAAAAACTAATAAGATTAAATTTATTTAATGAAAAAAATTTTAATTTATTATTAAGCTCATTTAACTCTGATAGATCAATGAAAAGTGAAAATACTTTATATTTAAAAAAATGTTCTTTTGGTTTAAATCTCTTATGGATTACGTTTCCATTATATATACAAGAACTAATCATTAAGGTTTTTCAGCATTTCAAGAGATGATTTTATTCCATCTTCATGAAATCCGTAACCAAAATAACTGCCACAAAAAAGTAAATCTTTTTGATTTTGTATTTTAATAAGCTCTGATTGAGCATCTAATGCTTTTTGATCGTAATATGGATGTGTAAATTTTACTTTTTTCAATATTTTTTTCTCATCAATATTGAAGTATGGATTTAGTGTTAAGAAAATATTTTCATCACACTTTAAATTTTGCAATAAATTTAACCAGTAGGTTATTGAATTTTTCTCTAAAATCTTGTCATCTATTGATGAATTCCAAGAAGACCAAGCCTTTTTATTTTTTGGCATGGCACGCTGATCTGTATGTATGTAAGCTATATTTTCTTTGTAGCTAAAATTCGAAAGAATATTTCTCTCATCTTCAGTTGGATTTTCGATTATCTCTAAGGCTTCATCAGCATGTGTTGCCAAAATAACCTTGTCGTAATCAAAAAATTCACTTTCTCCACCGTAATATAAATCTAGTCCTGACATTTTTCTTTTTATTTTTGTAACTTTATAATTTTTATAATGTTCCCCACTTAATTGTGAAATTATTTTACTAACATAGGTTCTGCTTCTATTGGTTACTGTGTACCACTGTGGTCTATTTTTCAATTTAAACAAACCATGATTTTGAAAAAATCTAAGAAAAAAACTAATTGGCATTTTGCTTGCTTCATAAGGAGGCATAGACCAAATTGCAGATACCATTGGTATTATATGATAATCAACAAATGTTTTGGATAATTTATTAATTTTTAAATATTCACCTAAGGTAATTTTGTCATTGGATATGATTGCTTGATCACTTTTTTTATAAAATTTAATTATATCAAAAAACATTTTTAAGAAATCAATGTTAAATAGATTTGATTTATTGCAGAAAATCCCACTCAATCCTTTTCCACAATATTCAAATTTCGTATTATCTACTGAAACTGAAAAAGACATGTTGCTTTTTTCAATTTGAATATCATTTTCCTTAAAAAAATTAATTAAATTTGGATAAGTTTGAAAATTAAAAACAATAAAGCCAATATCAACTGATACTTTTTTTTCATCAAAAAACAAATCTATAGTATGAGAATGTCCACCAAAATGGTCTTCTCTTTCGAAAAGATCTACATGATGTTTTTTAGATAAATAATAAGCAGCACTTAGTCCAGAAATACCTGACCCAACGACAGCAATTTTCATTAATTATTATGCTGCATCTTCTTTAAACTCATCCATACTTGGACAAGTACAAAAAATATTTTTATCTCCATACACGTTATCAACTCTTGCAACCGGAGGCCAAAATTTATTTGCTTTTAAGAATTTTGCAGGATATGCAGCTTGCTCTCTTGAATATTTATGATTCCATTCATCTGAAGCTAATTCAATATCGGTGTGAGGTGCATTTTTAATAGGGTTATCTACTTTGTCAAACTTACCGGACTTAACCATATCTATTTCTTCTTTAATGCTAATCAATGTGTCACAAAATCTATCCAGTTCAGATAAACTCTCACTCTCTGTTGGTTCAATCATCATTGTTCCAGCAACTGGCCATGACATTGTTGGCGCATGAAATCCATAATCAATTAATCTTTTAGCTATATCTTCTTCTGAAATACCTGTTTCGCTTTTAATTGATCTAATATCAATAATACACTCATGAGCAACATTACCATTTGAACCTTTATAAAGAATTGGGTAATGGTCTTTTAATCTATTTGCTATGTAATTTGCATTTAGGATTGCAATTTGTGTTGCAAGTTTTACACCTTCGGATCCCATCATCTTAATGTACATCCAAGAAATTGATAAAATACTTGAGCTTCCCCAAGGAGCTGCTGAAACGGCACCTATTCCACTTGCAGGTCCACAATCTTTTACGACTGGATGATTAGGCAGATAAACTTGTAAATGTCTTTTACATGCGATAGGTCCCATTCCGGGTCCTCCTCCACCATGTGGAATACAAAATGTTTTATGCAAATTTATATGACAAACATCAGGACCAAAATTTCCTGGTTTTGCAACTCCAACAAGTGCGTTTAGGTTTGCTCCATCCATATAAACTTGACCACCATGTTCATGAATTACTTCACATATATCTTTAATTTTTTCCTCAAATACGCCATGGGTTGATGGGTAAGTTACCATTAATGCACCAAGATTGTCTGAATGCAATTCTGCTTTTTTCTTTAAATCCTCAAAATCAACATTTCCTTCTTTGTCACAATCAACAACGACAACTTTCATTCCAACCATCTGTGCACTTGCTGGATTAGTTCCATGTGCTGAGCTTGGAATTAAACATATATTTCTATTTTCATCCCCTCTATCTAAATGATACTTTCTTATTACCATTAAGCCAGCATACTCACCTTGGGCTCCCGCATTTGGCTGAAGTGAAACACCAGAAAAACCAGTAATAGATCTTAACCAATTTTTAAGATCTGTGAACATTTCTCTATATCCCTCCATCTGTTCGACAGGTACGAATGGGTGGGGCTCAGCCAATTCTCTCCACGAAATAGGTATCATTTCTGCAGTAGCATTTAATTTCATAGTACATGAACCTAGAGCAATCATTGTTCTATTAAGAGCTATATCCTTATCCTCTAATTTTTTAAGATATCTAAGCATTTCTGTCTCTGAATGATATGAATTAAAAACAGGGTGTTCTAAATATTTTGAAGTTCTTAATAAATTTTTTGGTAGATTTGGTAAACTAACAGTTGGATCCTCTTTTTTAATTGACTCTGCAGCATTAAATATTTTTAGTAGTTGGTTTACTCTATAAACATTTTTTCTTTCGTCGAAAGAAACAGCCAGCATCTCTGAATTTACTTTTCTAATATTAACTTTTTGGTCTAAAGCATTTTTGAAAATCTGATCTGTCTTTTCTTTGGTTATAATAGTTACAGTATCAAAAAAATAATCTGAGTATAATTCATATCCAGATTGTTTTATTTTATCTGCAAAATTTTTTGCTAGTTGAGATACTCTTTCGGAAATACTTTTAATTCCATCAGGGCCGTGATAAATGGCATATGCTGCTGAAACAATCGCTAGTAAGGCTTGAGCAGTACAAATATTACTTGTAGCTTTGTCTCTTCTAATATGTTGCTCTCTAGTTTGTAATGACAATCTATAGGCCTGGTTTCCATGCCTGTCCACTGAAACCCCAACAATTCTACCTGGCATAGATCGTTTGTATTCATCTTTTGTTGCAAAAAAGGCTGCATGAGGTCCTCCATAACCCATTGGAATACCAAATCTTTGGGAACTACCGACTGCAATATCTGCTCCAAGCTCTCTTGGTGTTTTTAGCATAGAAAGTGCAAGGAGATCACAAACTAAAATTGCTTTTCCATTTTTTTTATGAATTTTACTTATAGCCTCACTAGGATCTTTAATATCACCTAAAGTTCCTGGATATTGTAAAACTCCGCAAACAATATCTTCTTTTAACTGCTCTAGAACTTTATCCTCGTTTCCAACAAGTACTTTAAGACCCATTGGCTCTGCTCTAGTTTGAATAACGTCAATTGTTTGTGGGTGGCAGTTCTCTGAAACAAAAACTAAATTACTATCACTTTTATTAAGTCTATGACTTAAACCCATAGCTTCGGCAGCTGCTGTTCCTTCATCAAGTAAAGACGCGTTTGCTATATCCATTCCTGTAAAATCAACAATCATTTGTTGAAAGTTTAATAGCATCTCTAATCTACCTTGTGCTACTTCAGGCTGATAAGGTGTGTATGATGTGTACCATCCAGGATTTTCTAATATATTTCTTAAAATTACATATGGTGTGTAGGTTCCATAATAACCCATGCCTATAAAATTTGAGTAAATTTGGTTTTTTTTTGAAATTGCTTTTAATTTTCTTAAAGCTTCATATTCTGAATTTGGTTCACCGATATTTAATTCACCTTTAAACTGAATCTTTTCTGGTATGGTACTATTAATAAACTCATCTAGTGACTTAAAGTTAAGATCTTTAAGCATTTTTTCTTGGTCCTTTTCAGATGGACCTATGTGTCTTCTAATAAAATCTTTTTGTGAATTATGTAACATTAGCTTGATGTCTCCTTTGCAAATTTATCGTATTCTTCTTTGTTCATTAAAGTATCTAGCTCAGATGTGTCTTTAATTTTCAATTTAAAAAACCATGCACCACCTTCAGGGTCCTCATTTATTTTGGCAGGATCATCCACTATAGACTGATTGGTATCTACCACTTCACCACTTACTGGAGTATAAACATCACTAGCAGCTTTCGTAGATTCTACTACTCCTGCAGTACCATCTTTTTCAACATTAGATCCTTTTTCAGGCAGTTCTGCAAAAACTATGTCTCCAAGCATTTCTGTTGCATGTTTTGTAATTCCTATTGTGGCTACATCTCCCTCCAAAGTAATCCACTCATGTTCTTTAGAAAATTTTACTTCACTCATTAATTTACTCCTTTCACATAATTTTTTTTATAAAATGGTAATGCGCAAACATTTGCCGGATGTTTTTTTCCTCTTACCTCAAGCAAAATTTTAGTATCGACCTTTGAAAACTCTTTATCAACATAACCCATCGCTATAGGACCGTTTACACTTGGTCCAAACGTTCCACTAGTTATCTCACCAATTTGTTTATCTGTATCATCAAATATTTTTGTTTTTTCTCTTGCAATCAGTCTACCTTCGGGCTTAATCCCTACTCTAATTTTGCTTGCTCCATCTTGCATTTGGTTCATAATTTTTTTTGATCCAATAAAACCTCCATTAGATAATCTAGATTTTGAGATTGCCCATCTAAGGTTTGCCTCAACCGGTGTTTTATTAATATCTAATTCGTGACCATATAAACATAATCCAGCTTCTAATCTCAAGGTATCTCTTGCCCCAAGTCCTATAAGTTGTGCTCCCTTTTCTATTAAATTTTCAACGAATTTTTCTGCTTTATCGTTAGAAATTGAAATTTCAAACCCATCTTCCCCTGTATAACCTGATCTTGTTACAAATAATTTTTGATTATCAGAATCAAACCAATTTCCTGTCATAAAACTTAGTTGATCAACCCCATTTATAATTGAGTTTAAAATTTCAACAGACTTAGGTCCTTGAATTGCTATTAAAGATCTATTGTTATCTAAGTTCATTTTAAATTTTGAACCTAGTAAATTAGATAAAATCTCAAAATCTTTATCTTTGCATGCAGCATTTAAGATAATTAAATACCCCTCCTCTATTTTAGTGATAATTAAGTCATCATAAATTCCAGCATCTTCATTCATTAAAAAACTATACTTAGAGCAGTTTTGTTTTAAATTTTTTAAATCTAATGGAAAAATTTTTTCTAATTCTTCTGTTAAACTTTCATCGCCGTATATAAATAATTGACCCATATGAGATACATCAAATATTCCAGAATTAGATCTTGTGAATTTATGTTCTTCAATAATGCCTTTGCTATACTGAATTGGCATTTCATAACCAGCGAATTCAACAAACTTAGCTTTGTTACTTTGATGAAGTTTATTTAGTGATGTTTTTTTTATTTCCATATTAACTCTTCTTTGCCCCCTCTGTCTTGGTGCCTGAGAGATTTGCTCCTTCGGCGAGAATAATTCTCTTTCCAGAGTTAATATGTACGGTCCTTTTGCCTGAGAGTTTCCGGGGTGGTTGCTCCTTCGGCGCTACAAAAGTAGTCTCTCCCGTAAATAAATTTATAGCACATTTAAAGTGTTTGTGTGAAATTTATTTAGCTACCTTTTTGACAAGTAATGGAGACAAAAACTGTATAACTACTGCCGTTATAACTACGGCTCCCCCAAAAAGTACAGTAAGTGGTGGGTTTTCGTTTGCAAACATCCATGCCCACAAAGGTCCTAAGACAGCTTCAGTTAACATAATTATTCCAACAAATGCTGAAGGAGTTGATCTTGCTCCAATTGTTATAAGTATAAAACCAAGTCCAACTTGAAAAAATCCCGCAACAAAACCTAAAAAAATATCATTCGTTGAAACAATAATACTTGGTGACATAAATAAACCTATTAACGTTGCAAAAATTCCAGCAACCAATTGTAAAGGTATCATGTCGACTTTTGGATATTTTCTGACAATTAAAATTAAGATCGCAAACGATATTGGCATAATAAATGCAACTAAGTTTCCAGTCATTTGACCTGGTGTTAGTGAGCTTCCTAACATTAAAATGATACCAACTACTGCTGTAATAATACAAATTAATGTAATTTTTGAAATTTTTTCTTTTAAAAACACATAACCAAAAATTGCTAAAAACAAAGCTTGAGTTTGAATTATAAAGTTTGCATTTGCTACTGTTGTTTCGTACATAGCAAATACATAACTAGCAAACCCAATGGATAAAATTATACCTCCAAATAAACCTGGAATTCCAGATTTATAAAGAGCACTGAAAATTTTTCCTTTGTAAACGAATATTAAAAAAATTGTAATTACTCCAATAAAGAAAAGTGATCTCCAAAATAATATTTGCCAAAGTGTAGATCCATCAAAAGACTTAACAATTAAACCTCCAAAACTTAATGCACAAGCTCCTAGAAAAACTAAAAAAGGCCCTGGTATCTTTGATAAAAAATTCATTAGATTTGTGATAGTAAATTTTGAGTTTCCATTTCATATAATTTAAATAAAGTCTCTGCGTCAGATAAATTAATCTCTTTAAATTTTATTTTTGAACCAGGAGACATCTGTACTAATCGGTCATAATCAACACTAGCCACAACTCCAATTTTTGGATAACCACCAATAGTACCATGATCTGAAAGCATTATAATTGGATTTCCGTCTGCCGGTACTTGGATTACACCTTTAATCAAACCCTCTGATTTTATGTTGGTATTCACAATATTATCAATTTTAGGTCCCTCTAGTCTCATGCCCATTCTGTCTGAAAGTTTTGATACTGTGAATTCCTTTTCATAAAATATTTTTTTACCTTCTTCAGAAAAGTAATCAAAATTAGTGCCTTTGATCACTCTTATGTTTTCTATTTTGGTATTAATGTAATTAATTTTTTTAATATCCTTATTTGAATTTATCTTTTTTAAATTAATTCTTTGACCTACGTCTAATTTTTTTCCATTATTAGATCCAATATTTGCTTTCGTATTTATAGAACAACTCTTCCATTGAAATTTTAAATCTAGCTTTCCGCCTAATGCTAAATATCCATAAACTGATTTATTTGTAGAAATGATATTGATCTCATCACCATTTTCAATTTGATAACTTTCGTAACAATTTCCCTCAATTTCAGTATCTTTTTTTTTAATTGAAAAAATTACATCTCCAGTAACAGCAAAATTAATTTTTTCTCCTGAATATTTTATATGAGGACCTTGATATGCAAACTCTATCACTGAAGCATCTAAATTATTATTAACAAGCTTGTTAGCTATAAGATAATTTCGATTATCCATTGCACCACTAAATGGAATGCCAATATGATAAAGATGATCCCTGCCTTTATCTTGAAAGGTAGTATTAATTCCAGGTCTGATTATATATAGATAATTACTAGTCATTATAATTTTTATACTGATCTAAAGTAATTTCCTTAAAAATTACTGTATCTCCTGGGTTAATTAGATTTGGTTTGTCTTCTTTTGAACTATCAAAGATATCCAAAGGTGTATTTCCTAAAATATTCCATCCGCCTGGACTTTCAAATGTATAAATATTTGCAAATTGCTCAGTTAATGCGACAGATCCTTTGGGCACTTTTATCCTTGGAGTTTCTAAACGTTGTGCTCTCATATTCTCATCTAAATCACCAAGAAAAGGCATGCCAGCAATAAAACCTGTCATATAACAAAAATATTCTTTATTAAAAAAATTCTCAAAAATTTTTTCTCTTCTTAAATTTAATATTTCTTCTAGACGTTTTATATCCAATGTAAAACTTTCATCACAACAAACTGGTATTTCTAATTTTTTAGAGTTTATATCTATTGAGTCTTCAACATTTATATTTTCTACATAATGTTTAACCTCTTTAAAATTAATTTTTTTTAGATCATAAGAAATAATTAATTTATTATATGAAGGTGTTAAATTATTTATCCCTTCAATTTTTTTTTCTTTAATAGTTTTAAAATATTTTATTACTTGTAAATTAATTGATTTATTTACTTCATTACCAAAATCACAGTACAAAGCTGCGTCACCAAGATTTGATATATTTTTAATCATGTCATGTTATACTTAACATTAGAGACTATGGAAATTAATATAAATTGCGATTTAGGTGAAAAATCAAAACATCATTCAAATAAGTATGATCCAGATTTACTAGAAATAGTTAATTCTGCAAATGTCGCATGCGGTTATCATGCGGGTGATGATGAGTCGATGAATCAAGTAGTTGAAATTTCAAAAAAAAATGGTGTTAGTATTGGAGCGCATCCGTCATTTAATGACCCTGAAAATTTTGGAAGGCAAAGAATGAACCTTTCACCTAATGAGGTAAGGCAATTGATTATTCATCAATATGAAATTCTTCAAAAAATTGCCCAAGATCATGGGGAAAACGTCACTCATATAAAACCACACGGTGCTTTAAATAATATGGCTTGTGAAGATATTGATTTAGCAACTACATTAGCAAAAGCGATAAATGAAATTAATAAAGATTTAATTTATTTGGTACCTACTGGATCTAAAATGGAAGAAGCGGCAAAAAAACTAAATATGCGAATTGCTTGTGAGATTTTTGCAGATAGAAATTATGAGGATGATGGTAATTTGGTTTCTAGAAAAAAACCTCACGCTCTTATAACTGATCCAGAAGAAGCTAAAAAACACGTATTAAATATGGTTAAAAATCAGTCGCTTAATTGTCACAGTGGAAAGCAGATACCTTGTGAAATAGACTCAGTATGCATACATGGCGATAATGAAAGTTCATTATCTACTGCAAAATCAATTAGAAAAAATCTGATAGAAAATGGACTGCAATTAAAACCTTTGAATAAAATGGAGAAATTTAAAAATGATTAAAAAAATATTTGTAATTTTGATTTTGACGTTATTTGCAACAAACTCATTTTCAGCAGGATCAGATCCTAAACCTGCAAAAGTAAAAACAGATTATACAAAAGCAGTTGAATCAATAAAGTGGGCAAAAAAATATGAAGCAAAAGGTAAACTTGAAAAAGCAAAAAAAAGATATGCTAAAGCTCAAAAACTACTTTTAAAATCAAATTCAGAAAAACCTAACAAAGCTGATACTTTAAATTACTTAGGTTTTACTACTCGAAAACTTGGTGATTACGAAAACGGCGAAAAATATTATCTACAAGGACTTGCAATTGAACCTAATCATATTGGTATAAATGAATATTTGGGTGAATTATATGTGGCAACCAATAGATTAGATTTAGCTAAAGAAAGATTAAAAATTTTAGAAAACTGCAATTGTGAAGAATATACAGAATTAAAACAAATTATTAATGGTACAAAAAAATCAAAATATTAATTAATATTTTGAACCATTTGTTGTGGCATCCATAAAGCAATCTCTGGAAAGATAACAACAAGAATTACTGCAAGGATCATTAACATAAATAATGGGAATGCGCTCCTTGCAATAAATCCCATATCTTTATTAGCCATTCCCTGTAAAACAAATAAATTAAATCCTACAGGTGGTGTGATTTGAGCCATCTCAACCACAATAACTAAAAATATTCCAAACCAAATCATGTCAAAACCAGCCTGTCTAATCATTGGTTCAATGATTGCCATTGTTAATACTACTGCTGAAATTCCATCAAGAAACATTCCAAGAATAATATAAAAAATCATTAATACAAAAATTAATACATAAGGTGATAGCTCCATATTTTGTATCCAGATAGCTAGATTTCTTGGAAGACCAGTAAATCCCATAGCTAATGATAAAAATGTGGAACCAGCTAAAATAAAAGCAATCATACAAGATGTTTTGGTTGCTCCTAATAAAGATTGTTTAAATGTTTCAATGGTTAAGCTCTTTTGAAAGTAAGATAAAATTAAAGCCCCTACAACACCTAAAGAAGCAGCCTCGGTTGCTGTTGCAACTCCAGTGTATATTGATCCAATCACAGCTGATATTAAAATAATTACTGGTAATAATTGTTTTGATTTTCTTATTTTTTCTAAAAAGGAAAAACTTTCTACATATATTGGCATACTTTTTTTATTTATTAAAGACCAGATAATTACATAAGACATAAATATAAGAGCAATCATTATCCCTGGAATAATTCCAGCAATAAATAGCTTTGCTATAGACTCTTGAACAGTTACTCCATAAATTATTAATATTATTGAAGGAGGAATAAGAAGCCCTAAAGTGCCTGAGCCTGCTAGACTACCTAGCAAAATTTTTTCTGGATATTTTCTTTTTCTTAGTTCTGGGATAGACATCTTGCCTACTGTTGCAACAGTTGCAGCAGAAGAGCCAGAAATTGCAGCAAAAAGTGCACAACCAACGACATTTACATGAATTAATCCACCAGGTAATTTTTGCATCCATGGTGAAAGTCCAGCAAATAAATTTTCAGATAACTTGGTCCTAAATAATATTTCACCCATCCAAACAAACAATGGTAAAGCTGTTAATGTCCATGATGATGAAGTGCCCCATATCGTAGTTGCCATAGCATCCCCAACTGGTCTTGAAGTAAATAATATCATACCAATTGTTGAAACACCTATCATGCTTATTGCTACCCATATGCCAGATCCAAGAAAGAATAAAAGTACACTTATAAAAAATATTATGAGAAATATTTCAGTCATTCTTGCTTAAAATTGTTAAAATAAATTTATGTAAAACAGCTATAAAAAAAATTAAAGATCCGATAGCAACACTAGTTTGAGGTATCCAAATTAAAATCTCATCTGCACCTTCGCTTCTCTCTTGAAAATCATAAGAGATTAATAACATTTTCCATAAGTAAAAAGACAAATAACCTGAAAAAATTGTTGCTACGATAAGACACCATATCTCTAAAAATCTCTTATAAGATGAAGATGTTTTTTCTAAAAAAAGAGTAATTCGAATATGTCCACCCTCAACAAAAGTAAATGCTAAAGCATAAAAGGAAGCTGCAGCCATGCAGTAACCTGAGTACTCAGCTAAACCTCTTATATAAAAACCAAATATCCTTGAGGAAATTCCAATTAAAATAAAGACTGCGACAAGTATTAAAAAAAAAGCGGCTAAATATCCTGAAAATTTATAAAGTTTATTTAAATTATTATTTATTGATTGAAACATTTGGTAAAAAGGCCAACTTACTACAAGTTGGCCTTTTTTTTAAGACTATTTTATTTGTAAGCAGATAAAACTGCAGCACCTCTGTCTCCAGCTTTTGCTTTCCATTCTTCAGACATTGTTGCTCCAACTTTTTCAAAATGTTTTTTCAAAGCTGAATTAACTGCGCCTACTTCCATTCCAGCATCTGCTAAAGCTTTCTTATCTCCAGTATTACCTTGTTTAGATAATTCCCAACCCTTTTCTTCAGCAATTGCTGCTTGGTTCATTACTAGATCTTGAGTTGCTTTATCAAGTTTATTCCAAGCGGCTTTATTAGCTATAATCATATTTTTTGGAAACCATGCTGCTATATCATAAAAATATTTAACACCATTTTCCCAAATCTTACTATTTTTACCAGTTGTAGGGGAAGTGATCATACTTTCCACAGCACCTGTTGAAAATGCTTGGCTAATTTCAGCTGCTTCAATTTTAGTTGGTGCCATTCCGGTTAACTCCGCAATTCTAATTGTTGCAGAGTTGTATGCTCTAAATTTTAATCCATTTAAATCACCAACTTTTTTAATTTGTTTTTTACTGTAAAGTCCTTGAGCAGGCCATGGCACTGCATAAAGAAATACTAGTCCTTTTTCATCAAGACTCTTAACAATATAAGGCTTTGAAGCTTCATATAATTTCATAGCATCATCGTAAGTAGTTGCTAAGAAAGGTAATGAATCAATTTCATATAAAGGGTCTTCTTTTCCAAGAGCTGACATAAATCTTTCACCGATAGGTGCTTGACCTGTTCTTACAGCTCTGAAAATTTCACCACCTTTAAATAATGAACCACCTGGGTGAGTAACAATTGTAAGTTTTCCACCACTTTTTTCAGTTACATTCTTTGCAAATTCCGTTGCATTAGCAGAATGAAAGTTTCCAGCACCATAAGCCAGTGCCATATCCCATTTTTCAGCTAAAGAAAAGTTTGCAAATAACAATACTGAAGTAATTATAGATATAAATAATTTTAATAATTTCATCTATCCTCCTTTTTAAATTTAACATTTAATTATCTCTGAGAGATTAAATCAATAAAATTATCATTATGGTCTCATTGAAAAATTGTCAGATTATACTATTATAATGTTATCTTGATTGAAGAGCTCATAATTTTAACCAATATAATTTTTATCACAATTATATTAACAGCAGATAATGCAGTAATAGTTGGGTCTATTGCTTCAAATTTTGTTCCAAAAAATAGAAAACAAATAATTCTTTGGGGTGTAATTGGAGCCTTTGTATTTAAAATTTTTTTTGCAATTTTTGCGACTTTTTTATTTGAATTTTATTTTATAAAAATTTTGGGTGGTTTATTATTAATTTGGATTGTAAATGATTTAAGAAAAGATTTACTAGACATTAAAAAAGTAAAACCCACTACAAAAAAAGGTAAAGAGCCTTCATACATTAGTAGTATTGGAAAAGTTTTATTTGCAGATATCATGATTAGTTTTGACAATGTCATCGGTGTTGTTGCAGCAGCAAAAGGATATTTTGGATTTATGATATTTGGTCTTATGTTATCAGTTGTTTTGACTGGTGCTTTAGCTACATATATGGCTAATTATATTCAAAGACATATTTGGATAGCCTATATTGGTTTAGTATTTATTTTGATAGTTGGTCTACAATTAGTAATTGGCGGATTGGTTGATCTTGAAATATTAAATATTAATGAAGATTTTAAAAAATACTTTTAATTAAAAAGAATATTTTTTATTTGGAAATTTAATTTTTTTAACTTCTTTTGAGTAATTTGAAACAGCATTAGAAATGTTATTTCTAATATTGGCATATTTTTTTACAAACTTATAATTCATAGGATTTAATCCAATTAAATCATCAAAAACTAATATTTGACCATCGCAATATTTAGAAGCTCCAATCCCTATTGTTGGAACTTTAATATTTTGACTAACAAGTTTCGCTAAAGAGGTCTCAACACATTCTAAAACAATAGAAAATACTCCAGCTTTTTCTAACAATTGTGAGTCTCTTAGGATGTGATCTCTCTCTAGCTTTTTTTTGCCTTTAAATTTAAAAGTTTTATCTGACTGAGGTAGTAGCCCTAAATGGCCCATAACCGGAATTTTATTTTTGACTAAATTTTTAATTGTTTCATAAATTTTTTTTCCACCTTCCAATTTTACTCCATCGCATTTAGTTTTTTTCATTATTTGTTTTGCATTTTTTAAAGCCTCTTTAGGAGTTCGAAAGGTGTTATGTGGCATATCAACAATCATTAAACTTTTTTTAATGCCCATTCTGACACTTTTAGAATGTTCAATCATAGTATTCAAAGTAACTTCTCTCGTAGATTTATAATTATACAAAACAGATCCAAGAGAATCTCCAACAAGTATAATATCACAATGACTATCTAGAATTGATGCAATGTTTTTTGAGTAAGCAGTTAAACTTACAATTTTTTGTTTATTTTTTTTTTTAATTAAATCTGAAATTTTTTTTTTCATCGACTTACCAAGAGCCAGTATTTTTCATTGAAGACCAAGGTTCTTTAGGTTCTAAATTTCCTTCTTGAAGTATTTCAATTGAAATTTTGTCTGGTGATCTAACAAAAGCCATATGGCCATCTCTTGGAGGTCTGTTAATAGTATAACCCATATCCATTAATCTTTGGCAAGTTTCATAAATATTATCTACTCTATAGGCAAGATGACCAAAATTTCTTGAACCTTCTCCAAGCTCATCGCCATCCCAATTATATGTTAATTCTATTTCTGCTTTTTCATCATTTGGTGCTGCAAGAAAAATTAATGTAAATCTTCCTTTTTCATTTTCCATTCTTCTTGTTTCTTTTAAACCAAGCCCTTCGCAAAAAAATCTTAAAGATTCATCCACGTCTTTAACTCTAATCATTGTGTGTAAATATTTCATAATATTAATTTATAATTAAAAACTACTCTAATTCAATAGTACTAGGTGGTTTTGAAGTAACATCATACACTACTCTGTTTATCCCCCTTATAGTGTTAACTATTTTATTTGATATAGTTTGCATAAAAGACTTTTTAAATTCATAATAGTCAGCTGTCATTCCATCTTCAGATGTAATTGCTCTTAATAAACATAAGTATTCATAAGTACGATTGTCACCCATAACACCCACTGTTTTTACTGGAAGTAATGCTGCATAAGCTTGCCAAATCTTATGGTAAAGACCGTGATCTTTTAAGGCTTGAATAAAATAATAATCAGCTTCTTTTAAAATTTTTATTTTTTCATTAGTTATAATACCTGGCATACGAATTGCTAAGCCTGGTCCAGGAAAAGGATGTCTTGAAATAATTTCTTTACTTAAATTTAACTCTAATCCTAATTTTCTTACCTCATCCTTAAATAAGAATTTTAGCGGTTCTACTAATTTTAAATTCATTTTTTTTGGTAAGCCGCCAACATTATGATGTGATTTAATTTTAGAAGTTTGACTACCAGTAACTGATTTACTTTCAATTAAGTCTGGATAGAGAGTTCCTTGAGCTAAAAACTTAACATTTTTGATTTTCTTAGCATACCTCTCAAATATTTTAATAAATAATTTACCGATTATTTTTCTTTTTTTCTCAGGATCAGAAACATTTCTTAATTTTTTTAAGAATTCTTTTTCAGCATTTACATAAATTAAATTCATTTTTAAACGCTTCTTAAAAGTTTGAACTACTTGTACTTCCTCATTTTTTCTTAGAAGGCCAGTGTTTACAAAAATACAATAAAGTTTTTTTCCAATAGCTTTATTCAATAATTGAGCGACTACACTACTATCCACGCCTCCTGATAATGCACAAATAACTTTGTTATTTCCAACTTGTTTTCTAACATCTTTAATAAGCTGATTTTTTTGATCCCTAGAGGACCAATTTCTTTTAATTTTGCAAATTAAAAAAATAAAATTACTTATTAATTTTTTTCCATTCTCCGTATGAGTTACTTCAGGATGAAATTGTACTCCATAATATTTTTTAATTTTATTTTCAACAATTGCAAATTTTGAATTAGTGCTTGATGCAACAACTTTAAAATTCTTAGGAAGTTTTGAAACTTGATCAGCATGGCTCATCCAAACTTGTTTAGATTTTTTGCTTCCAAAAAAATTAGTTGTTAAAAAACTGTTATTTTTTTTATAAACATTAGCTAAACCAAATTCTCTATGTTTCGATTGTTTTACCCTTCCACCATTAAGTTTTGATAAAATTTGATGCCCAAAACATATCCCAAGAATTGGTACATCAAGTTGCAAAATTTTTTTATCAAATGAGTACTTATTTATTTGATAAACATTTAATGGACCGCCAGATAATACTATTCCTTTAATACTGTGATTTATGTCTTTTAGTTTTATTTTTTTGTGACTAACTATCTCTGAAAAAACACCTAATTCTCTTACTCTTCTTGCAATTAATTGAGTAAATTGAGAACCAAAATCTATTATTAAGATTTTGTTAAGATTTTGATCAAGACTCATTATTTTCAGGTTCTATATTTTTTAATGACTCTTGAATATCTTTGTTTTCATCGCATAAATTTTTACAAACTATCACAAACTTTTCTGAAAGATCTTTAACTTTTTCATAATTAGATTTTTCTAAAGCAATTTTCATCAACATTAATAAAGCTTCCTCGTTATCAGGCTCAATTAAAAGTGTCGTTTCTAAATTGTATTCTTCTTTTTTTTGATTTTCTTCTTGGTTATAAATTTTTGCTAAATATAAATATGAGTTTGCATCTTTTGGATTAAAAACAATATTTCTCTCAAATAGAAAACGCGCATCTTCATATTTTTCTTTTTTAAACAATTCTAAAGCTTCATTAAAAAAATTTTCTTTACTAAAAGACGTGCTGTTAAAAGAAGCTGTTAAAAGTATTAATCCTAATAATTTTAAAAATTTATTCATTAATATTTACTATCGTTTTTTACCACATCTACATTATGAACCATACTTTCATAAAATCCAGCTTTTGTAATTTTCACAAATTGTGGTTTATTTCTTAATTTAATGATTGTTTTTGATCCAAGATAGCCCATAGAAGATTTCAATCCACCAATTAATTTATAAATAATACTCCCAACATCTCCTTTATATTTTACGAAACCTTCAACACCTTCAGGTACATATTTTGAGGAATCTTTTTGTTTTTTTTGAAAGTATCTATCAGCTGACCCTTTATTCATAGCTCCAACAGACCCCATTCCTCTAAAACTTTTGAAAAGCTGTCCATTTTTTTTTATTAATTTTCCTGGGGTTTCTTTTGTGCCTGCAAATAATGAACCTATCATTACAGCATCTGCTCCTGCAGCAAAAGCTTTTGCTAAATCACCAGAATATTTTATTCCTCCATCTGAAATTATTTTAACATTTTTATTTTTTAAACCACTTCTTACAGCTAAAATTGCGCTTAATTGAGGAACTCCTATTCCAGCAACCAGTCTTGTTGTGCAAATAGAACCTGGCCCTATACCAATTTTAATTATATCTACTCCTAACTTTATTAGGAATTTTGCAGCTTCTGGTGTTGCAATATTTCCTGCACACAAAGCAATTTTGTTAGTTTTTATTTTTTTTATATATTTAATTATTTTGGCAACTTTTTTTGTATGGCCATGTGCTGTGTCTACCACGATTAAATCAACACCTTCTTTAATAATTTCTTTAGCTCTAATAAATTCATTTGGCGCTGCACCTACAGCTGCTCCAACAATTAGTTTTTGTTTTTTTACTTTTTTTATCTCTAATAATTGTTTTTTTATATCAAGGTTTCTGTGAATTACTCCAATACCCCCAGCTATAGCTATAGCTATTGCCATTCTGCTCTCTGTGACTGTATCCATTGCTGATGATAAAAGTGGAATTTTAAGTTTCAAATGCTTTGTTAAAGATATACTAGTGTCTGCATCAGAAGGTAATATTTCTGAATACTTTGGAGCTAATGTAACATCATCAAAGGTAAGTGCTTCTTTTATGGGAACCATAATCTTTTATATACGATTCCTTTTAAATTAAAAGTCTCTATCGGATTTTTCTACAAATTATAAAACTTTCTTTTGAGTCTTTTCTGCTGGATTTTGGTTTAAAAACCTTAACTTCTTTAAAATATTTTTTTCCCTCTGCGACGATTTCGTTAAATGTTCCTCCCATGAAAATTTTTGAAATAAAATATCCATTTTCTTTCATCAAATCTTTTGCAAAAAACATCGCTTCTTTACATAGTTCTCCAGTTTGAATTGAGTCAATATTTTTAATACCAGTTGTATCTACTGCCATATCAGACATTACGACGTCAACTTTACCGTTTATATATTTTTTAATTTCTTCTTGAGTTTTTTCTTCAGTAAAATCTCCTTGGATTTGAACACTATTACCTATGGGTTCCATTTTTTTTAAATCTATAGATACCAATTTCCCACTTTTAGCTACTTTAAGAGCATATTGTGACCAGCTTCCTGGGGCTGCACCAATATCAACTACTGACAATCCGCCTTTAAAAATTTTAAATTTTTCGTCTATTTCAATTAATTTGTAAGCCGATCTTGCGCGGTACCCATCTACTTTGGATTGTCTTACATAGATATCTCTACGCTGTTTATTAACCCAGTTCTTAGAGATTTTATTTTTTTTCAATTAATTATTAAATCTTAAACTTTTATTTAAAATTTTACCTGTAAGAGTTTGAATATCTATTTTAATATTCTTGTTTAATCTCATATCTTCGTTATCTTGCCAGATACCAGCTGCTAAATGCATAATTCCAATTTTATAGTTAGGTAAATAAGGCTCTACCCATGTATCTTTATCCTCATCAAATTTTGGCAAAAGATTACTAGTGATCCAATTACAGTTTAAAGGAAGAAATTCAGTTTTGACGTTATCAACATAAACAGACATATTCATGGCTAATTGTTCAGAGCCAAATATTTCTCCACCTTTAAGTGTTTGCTTTAAGTTTTCCTGCCATGAATTCCAACATGTTGAATTTTTTTCTAATGAAAAAACACCAATATTGATATGAGGAGCAAAGGCTAACTTTCTAGCTTTTTCTAGACTAACATTGGATTTAATTGCGTGTTTAAAATTTTGAGATTTAATAATTGCCAGTTTTCCAAAAACCCAATTTACTCTTGAAGTAATCTTGTAACCTGGTCCGATAGTTTGTGTAATTCCTAACTTACCATTTTCACACGCTTTAAAATAAAGCTCAACTGTTTGCCAATCATTGACCCAAGCATCACAATCAATCCATAAATATTTTTCATAGGTTGGAAAATATTTAGGTAAAAAAGCCCTAGATACTTGGCTCTTTAACCATTCGCGTCCCTTAATTTTATTATCTGGAACTTTAATATCCCATTCTGCTGATTTTATTTCATCTACTTTTGATGATAATTCGGTCTTTTGATCATCTGATAAACCAGCATCTAAAATACATATTGCAACTTCAGAGCTCTCTTTAAATCTTTTTATAGAGTCTATTAGTTCATTTAATAGAGGGAAATAATTTGAATCAGCTAATGATACAATAACATTTTTTTTCATTACAAAATATCTTCGAGATCATCATCTTCATCTTTATAATTCTGATCTTCGTTTTGTTTTTTTAATTTTTGATAATGAAAAAAACTAATTGGAAGCATACCTAAGTATATGATTGCACTAATAGATATAACATTAAATGGATATATTAGAAGTAATCCAAAAAATAAAACTATTCCAAATAATAAAAAAATAGTTACCTTTCTCTGAATTACAATTTTTTTAAATGAATAGCTTGGAAATTTACTGATCAATAATAAAGATGTTACAATAAAAAAAACTGGAACAACAATATTATAATCTATATTTATAAAATCGAAGCTTGTAAGACTAAAAATTAATGGAGTTAGAACTAAGATACCTCCTGCTGGAGATGGAACTCCTTCAAAAAAATTATCTCTCCAAGAAGGTGCCTGACCTGTATTTACGTTGAAACGAGCTAAACGTAATGCAACACAAATTACATATATTAAACATAACAACCATCCAAATCTTCCTAATGTATTTAGTTTCCAGAAATACATAATAAATGCTGGAGCTACTCCAAAACTTATCATATCTGTTAAAGAATCTAGCTCTTTACCAACTTTTGATGTTCCTTTAATTAATCTTGCTATTCTTCCATCTAATCCATCAATAAGAGCAGCAAACATAATTGCAATAATTGCAAATTCAAATTTTCCATCCAATGCAAATCTGATTGATGATAAACCTATACAAACTCCAATAAGAGTTAGCATGTTAGGTAAAATCACTCTTGCGTTAGTTTTTTTATCTGTAACAATTTTTAAATTGTTTTTTGGCTGTTCCATAAATTAATTTTTAGCCAGCAGTGTTTCTCCTGAAATTGCTGTTTGACCAACTTTAACTAGTGGTTCGTAATTTTCATAATAAACGTCTGCTCTACTGCCAAATCTAATCATCCCAATTCTATCACCTTGATTTAATTCCTGATTTTTATTTGTTTCGCAAACTATTCTTCTTGCAACTAATCCTGCAATTTGAACGACTACAATATCATTACCATGCTTATCTTTAATTTTATAATAATTTCTCTCATTGTCTTCGCTTGCTTTATCTAAAGATGCATTTAAAAATTTACCTGGTTTATATAAGATATCTTCAACAATTCCTGAGCAAGGTGTTCTGTTTACATGACAATCAAAGACGTTCATAAATATACTTATTTTTTTAAATTTTTTATTTTCTAATCCAAGTTCTTTTGGACCATCTACCTCTTCAACTTTTATCACTTCTCCATCTGCAGGACTTACAAGATAACTATCGTCTCCTATAATTGTTCTTTCTGGATCTCTAAAAAAATAATAAACCCAAACAGTCAATAATATTCCTATTAACCCTAAAAAATTATTAATAAGTAAAAAAATGATGGTTATGAATACAGCTATTACTATAAACTTGTATCCCTCTGTGTGAATTTTTGGAAATATCTTACTAAACATATTCTTCTATTTGCTAATTTTCGATTAATATGTATATAAAACGATCAAATTCAATTAATAAGATAATTTTTATTTAATGAGCAAAATCAAGGTAAAAAACCCAGTTGTCGAGCTGGATGGCGATGAAATGACACGTATTATATGGGAGTTTATTAAAAACAAACTAATCCTCCCATATTTAGATCTTGGTATTGAATACTACGATTTATGCATGAAAAGCAGAGATAATACTGATGATCAGATTACCATCGACTCTGCGAATGCTATTAAAAAAATTGGTGTTGGAATAAAGTGTGCAACTATTACCCCTGATGAAGCAAGAGTAGAAGAATTTGATTTAAAAAAAATGTGGAGATCTCCTAACGGAACGATAAGAAATATAATTGGAGGAACAGTTTTCAGAGAACCAATTATTTGTAAAAATATTCCAAAACTTGTTCCCTCTTGGACAGATCCAGTAATTATTGGAAGACATGCATTTGGTGATCAATATAGAGCAACAGATTTTAAAGTTCCTGGAAAAGGAAAAATGGAAGTGAAGTGGACATCGGAAGATGGAAAAGATGAAATTAAATATGAAGTATTTAATTTTACAGGTCCAGGTGTAGCTTTATCAATGTACAATTTAGATAAGTCTATTGAAGACTTTGCAAGATCTTGTTTCAGTTATGGGTTAATTAAAAAATGGCCCGTTTATATGTCTACAAAAAATACAATTCTAAAACAATATGATGGAAGATTTAAGGATATTTTCCAAGAAATTTTTGATAAAGAATATAAGAGCGAATTTGAAAAAAATAATTTAACTTACGAACACAGATTAATTGATGACATGGTTGCATGTGCAATGAAATGGAGCGGTAAATATATTTGGGCTTGCAAAAATTATGATGGAGACGTGCAATCAGATACTATGGCACAAGGTTATGGGTCTTTAGGATTGATGACGAGTACATTGTTAACTCCAGATGGAAAAGTAATGGAAGCAGAAGCTGCACATGGAACAGTAACTAGACATTATAGAATGCACCAACAAGGAAAAGAAACTTCAACTAACCCTATTGCATCAATTTTTGCTTGGACTAGAGGGTTAGCTCACAGAGGTAAATTAGATAGCAATGAAGAACTAATCAAATTTGCACAAACTTTAGAAAAAGTTTGTATTGAATGTGTGGAAAGTGGATCAATGACAAAAGATTTAGCAATTCTTGTTGGTCCAAATAGTAAATTCTTAACTACAAATCAATTTTTAGATAAAATTGATGGTAATTTAAAGAAGAAATTAAACTAAACTCTTAAGCTTTATAAAAGCTTCTTCAATTTTTGACTGGTCTTGTCCACCAGCTTGAGCAAAGTCTTTTCTTCCTCCACCTCCTTTACCACTGATTATTTCAGATCCAACTTTAACAAATTGAACTGCATCAAACTTGTTAGTTAAATTGTCAGTTACACCAACAGCTAATCCAACCTTGTCATCTTTATTTGCAAACACAACCACAATACCTTCGCCTAAATCTTTTTTACCTTTATCTACAAGTTTTCTTAATTCTTTTGGAGGTAATCCATCTATTTTTTGGAGTCTTAACTTAACTCCATTAATTTCTTCATCTTTAATAATATTTTTTGATTTGTCATCTAAAATTGCATTTACTGAGATAGTCTCTAATTGTTTAGTTAAATTTTTTATTAAAGTTTTCTGGTCAGTTTCCTCTAAACTTGGTTTTCCTCCCAATTTAATAATTTGCTGACTTAATTCTTTAATTGTTTCCTCATCTTTTTCTGCAGATAGGTTTGATAATTTTTCTTTATTTTTTAAATATTCCTCTAATTGCTTGTCTCTTAAAGCCTCAATTCTTCTAACCCCTGCAGCAATTGAGGACTGACTGACAATCTTAAATTTACCAATATCTCCAGTGTTTTTGACGTGAGTTCCACCACACAACTCTGTTGAAAAATACTTTCCATTCTCGTCTCCCATTGAAAGAACCCTTACTTCATCCCCGTATTTTTCCCCAAATAACGCTAGTGCACCATTTTCAACTGCTTCATCAGGTGTCATTAATCTAGTTTTTACATTAGATTTTTTTGAAACCATTGTGTTTACAAACTCTTCTATTTTATCAATTTCTTCATTCAAAATTGGCTTCATATGGCTAAAATCAAATCTTAATCTGCTTGGCTCTACTAAAGATCCTTTTTGCGTTACATGAGTACCTAGAACTCTTCGTAAAGATTCGTGTAGTAAATGGGTTGCTGAATGATAAGCACGAGTATTATCTCTTCTTTCTACATCAATTTTTAACTCTACACTTTCTTGTAGTTTTATAGATCCACTCTTAACCTTTCCATAATGAACAAATAAATCTCCTAGTTTTTTTTGGACATCGGTTACTTCAAACTTAAAATCGTTTGATACTATTTCACCAGTATCACCAACTTGTCCACCAGACTCGCCATAGAAAGGAGTTTGATTTACTATAATCATTCCCTCATCATTTTCTTTTAGTTGATCTACCTCTTTGTTGCCTTTTAAAAGAGATAACACGACACCCTCAGCTTGATTTGTTTCGTATCCTAAAAATTCAGTTGGCTCAATTTTATCTTTAATTCCAAACCAGATATCTTCGACCGCTGCATCACCAGAACCTTTCCAATTTTTTTTAGCAAGTTCTCTACTTTCCTTCATCAAAGATTGAAACTTTTCAGTATCAATTGACATGGATTTATTTCTTAAAATATCTTCGGTAAGATCTAATGGAAAACCATAGGTATCATATAATTTAAAAGCTACCTCACCTGGTAACACTTTATCTATTTTAGATATTTCATCATTTAAAATTTTTATTCCTCTATCTAATAGTACCAAGAATTTTTCTTCTTCCATTTTTAAAGTTTCTTTAATTAAAGATTCAGCTCTAACTAATTCTGGATAGTTTCCTGACATTTCATTTTTAAGTGTATCAAACAAATTGTAAAAAACTGGTTCCTTAGATCCAAGTAAATGAGAATGTCTCATCCCTCTTCTCATAATTCTTCGAAGAACATATCCTCTTCCTTCATTTGAAGGTAAAACTCCCTCAGCTATTAAAAACGAACTTGCTCTTAAGTGATCAGCTATTACTCTAAAACTTGCTAAATTAGATTTATCTGATTTTACTTTTGTAATTTCAGATGCAGAACCAATTATTTTTTTAAAATGATCTGTTTCATAGTTATCATGTGAACCTTGCAATAAAGCTGCAATTCTCTCTAATCCCATTCCAGTATCAACTGACGGTTTTGGAAGATTAATTCTTTTATCTTTAGTAACTTGTTCAAACTGCATAAAGACCAAATTCCAAATTTCTATAAATCTATCTCCATCCTCATCTTTAGAACCAGGTAAACCTCCTTTTAAATGATCTCCGTGGTCAAAAAAGATTTCTGAGCAAGGGCCACATGGACCTGTCTCGCCCATTGACCAAAAATTATCAGAAGTTGCTATTCTTATAATTCTATCATCGCTAAAACCCGCTATTTTCTTCCAAAAATTGAAGGCCTCATCATCCTCATGAAATACAGTTACATAAAGCCTTTTTTTATCTATTCCAAAATCTTTGGTTATTAAATCCCATGCATAATGAATTGCTTGCTCTTTAAAATAATCACCGAAAGAAAAGTTTCCTAACATCTCAAAAAAAGTATGGTGTCTTGGTGTGTAACCAACATTTTCTAAATCGTTATGCTTACCACCTGCCCTTACACATTTTTGTGATGTTGTGGCTCTCACATAATCTCTTTTTTCTAATCCAGTAAATACATTCTTAAACTGAACCATTCCAGAGTTGGCAAACATTAATGTGGGATCATTATTTGGAACTAAATTACTAGATTCCACAATCTTGTGATCGCTCTTTTCAAAATACTTTAAAAAGGTATTTCTTATTTCATTGAGTGTTTTGTCTGCCATATTTTTAAAATACAGCTTTTTTATTCTATGTCTAGATATCGAAGGGAAAAAAGGCGCTTAAATTAAGCGCCTTTTATTAATAAAGATGACCTATTAATTCTTTTTAGATGGAGAAGTAGCTTCTGCTTTATCAGCCTCTTCTTTTTCAGCTACTTTCTTTTCTTTTTCCAATTTTTCAGGATCAATTGGATTTCCTTCTATTTTCTTAGAAATCACACCAGCTTTCTCTCTAATTGCCATTTCAATTTCTGCAGCAACTTTGGGATTTTGAGCTAGATAAGTCTTGGCATTTTCTCTACCTTGACCAATCTTCTCACCTTTATAAGCATACCATGCACCTGATTTTTCAATAATATCTGCTTTAGAACCAAGATCGACTAGTTCACCCATCTTGCTAATTCCTCTTCCATACATCAAGTCAAATTCAACAACTTTAAATGGTGGTGCTACTTTGTTCTTAACTACTTTCACTCTTGTAGAGTTACCAATAATTTCATCTTTATCTTTGATGGCACCAATTCTTCTAATATCCATTCTTACAGATGAGTAAAACTTAAGTGCATTACCCCCTGATGTAGTTTCTGGACTTCCAAACATAACTCCAATTTTCATTCTGATTTGGTTAATGAAAATCATCATTGTATTTGTATTTGAAATTGAACCTGTTAATTTTCTTAAAGCCTGACTCATTAATCTCGATTGAAGACCAACATGATGATCTCCCATCTCTCCTTCAATTTCAGCTTTTGGAGTTAAAGCTGCAACAGAGTCGATAACGATTACTGAAATAGAGCCTGATTTTACTAGTGTATCAGCGATTTCTAATGCTTGTTCACCAGTATCTGGCTGTGAAATTAAAAGTTCTTCTGTATTTACTCCTAATTTTTTTGCATAAACTGGATCTAATGCATGCTCTGCATCAACAAATGCGCAAATGCCTCCAGCTTTTTGAGCTTCAGCAACAACTTGTAATGCTAATGTTGTTTTTCCAGATGACTCTGGTCCATAAACTTCAATAATTCTTCCTTTTGGTAATCCACCTATACCTAAAGCTAAATCAAGACTTAAAGAACCTGTTGAAACAGACTCGATATCCATCGCTCTTTTTTCTCCAAGCTTCATTACAGAGCCTTTTCCAAAATTATCTGTAATTTGAGCTATCGCAGCGTCCAACGCTTTGTTCTTTTCTTTAACATCCATTTCTTGATCTTTAGTAGATTTAACTACTTTTAGGTTATTTTTCGTCATTTTTTGCCTCTTTTTTTAAATTTTTTAATACTCGAATCATGAAATAAATGTACACATTTTGTTCTCATTGGCAATATATTTATTTTCAGGCTCAAAAAATCAAATATTTACTTCAGTTTTAGATATTGGCTATTTAACAAGCCTACTGCTTTAAGCAGATTATATTGAGCCATTAGATAGTTTTTCTCAGAACTTGCTAAAGAAATTTGAGCAGAAAGCAATAAGGCATTTGATTGAATAACATCTAAAGTGGTTCTAGAACCTCTTTCGTACTCTGCAGCAATTCCTTCATTAGCTATTTCAGCGGCATTTACTTGAACTCTAACTGAATTTAAAAAACTTTCTGAAGACTCTAAACTAGACCATGCACTTGCTACATTGGTTTTATTGGTTCTTACAGCATCATCTAAAAGTAATCTTTTTCTAGTAGTTAAATTTGAATTTTTATTAATAGTTGATCTTTTTTTTCCTCCTGAATAAAAAGGCCAACTAATTTCTGCTTTTAATATATCTTTTTCTCTCTCATCATAAGTAGAACTAAGGTCTTCTGTATAAGATCTTTCTAAAGATAAAGAAGCAGTTGGTTTTAGATCTGACTCTGAAATTGCTAATTCTTTTTCAGCTTTAGCCAAATCAAATTTTGCTATTTGAATATCAGGGTTATTTTGTTTTGAAAGATTAATTGCCTCGTTTAAAGTACTTGGAATACTAACTATCGCATTTGAATTTTTTTGTAATTGATTTGGATCGCTGATTTTACCAATTATATTCTCATAATTAAGTTTACTGATTAATAAGTCACTTTTTGCTTTAGCAAATTGTGCTTGAGCACCTGCAAGTGATGATTCAGATTGTGCTAAATCAGTATTTGTAATTTGACCTCTGTCTCTTCTAATTTTATCATTTTCAACTTGTCTGATTAAAAGATTTAAATTTTTAGCGTTAATATCTAACTTTTCTCTAGCAAGAATTAAGTTTGTGAATGCATCAATTGCTTTATGTAAAATATCCTGTTCTTTTTTAACTAATTGTGCTTTTGCTAAATCTAAAGCAGTAATATTTTTTTGAAGTGTAAGATCTCTACCAAAATCTAACAATGTTTGTTCTAATTTAATTGAAGTAGTGAATGGATCTACATCAGTTACACTTGCATCACCTCCGCTTTGATTTGTAAGTTTATTCGTTTCTTCAATATTTTTTGATCCTTTCACAGTTATAGAAGGTTTATAATCAGCTTTTGCAATATTTACATCTTCCTCTGAAACTTTAATATTTTCTCTTTCAGCATTTAGTTGAATATTATTTTTATATGTTTGATTTAATGCATCAAGAAGCGTAACTGCGAAAGCATTACCAAAATATAATATTGATGCGATAACTATGATAAATATTTTTTTCATTTCGATTTATATACAGCAGTTTTAATTTGATGGTTACTGTTTAAATTTAAAATTATAGATGCATATTTAGGCATATTTTTAAACATATTTTGAGTAATTCTTTGGTATGTTTGCATAAAATTTATTACATCCCCTTTACTCATTATTTTATGACCGCCTTTTTTCTTTGTTTTTAACCACAGTTTATGTTCCTGCTTTAATCTCCATTTTTGTAATAAACTAAAGTTTTTTGCTTTTAAGTAAATCATACAATTTAATTGAGAATATAGCTTTTTATATTTAGTTTTTAATTGTTGATTAACATATTTTCTCCAAACTAGTTTATGGTCATTAGCTTTTTCCATAGAATTAATTGATTTTTTTAATATCTTGTTAGTTTCGGCTCTTGCTCCAACACACCAACCCTCAAAAATAATAACATCTGGTCTTTTGTTAATTGTGTTCCATTTGTTTTTAGGAAATCTGTCATCAATTGCCTTATTAAATTTTGGCAATTTCATATTTTTAAATTTTTTTGCTTTAGATTTTTTAAAGAAATCTAGCATCATACCGATATCATGAGTTCCAGGAACTCCCCTGGTAAGTAACATTGGATGTACTTTTTTTGATAAAGCTATTCTTTCTTTTCTAGTTTTATAAAAATCATCAATAGAAATCTTAAACACTTTTAATTTAAAGTACTTTTCTAAAATTATCTTAATTATTGAACTTATAGTTGTTTTGCCAGTTCCCTGTCCTCCAGCCAAACCAACAAAATAAGGTTTTTTATTATCTGCTTTTTTTGCAATCCAAAAACATATTGGAATTAAAAAATTCTTAATCATCCCTTCTTTATTGCTAAACTTTTCAGTTGAGGTTTCTTGTGATTTAATAAATTTAAAACAATCTTTTTTAACTTTATTAAAACACTCTTCAGATAATTTCATTGGACTTTTATTTTTCTTGATCCATTGGATGGTTAAGACCATCAAAGAAAGCTACTTCTTTTAGATTCTCTACTTTAACTTCATCTACACAGCCTAAATTAAATCCAGTCATAGCTGGTGCACTTCTTGGATTGTGATGAGTGTAAATTCCACATTCAGTACAAAAGTAATGATTAGCAACTTTGGTATGGTATTGATAAAGTTTTAATTTATCTTCTCCCTTGGTAACTTTAAAATCCTCATTTTTAACCATTCCCATAGTAGCATTTTTTCTTTTACAAATAGAACAGTTGCATCTTACAATTTTTGCCAATTCATTAACTGTAGCATTTATTTCTGCTTCTACGGCTCCACAATGACAATTCAATTTCATATAAGTCCTCTTTTATTTTAAATTACTTTTTGCTGCAATCTTATTTCCATCTAAATCACGAATATAAGCATAATAATTTCCATCTTTTCTCACACCTGGACCTCCTTCATCAACTGCACCCTTAGAAATTGCAATTTCATAAAATTTTTTAACCGCTTCTTTAGAGTCTGCTAATAAAGTAATTTGTGTTCCATTGCCAAAAGTTGCTGGTTCACCATTTACTGGGTTTGTAACGTAAAAAATTACTTTTTCTGGTTCACCTAAATGAGAATAACCAATATATTTTTCAGTCTTTAAAGTTTTTTTTAATTTTAATGGTTCAAGTATAACATCATAAAACTCACTAGACTTTTCATAGTCATTAGACCCCACCATTACAAAATCTAAAATATTCATAATTTATATTTATTTACTATTCTCCCCATTTTCCATGAAACTCATAAACTACCGCAGGTTTATCGCCTACTACCCAACCATCATGACCTGGTTCAATTGAATATGCATCACCAGCTTTATAAGTTAATTCAGTTCCATCATCATGTTTGGCGCAAACTGCCCCTGAAACAATTACGCCAAGATGCTTTGCTTTGCAGCTATCTGTGCCAACTGTTGGCTTAATGTCTTGTGACCATTTCCAACCTGGTTGTAAAACTAATCTCATAACTCTTTGATCTCCTACTTTCACAATATCTATTTTGGCATTTTTAAAATTCGTGTTACTTTCATCTGGATTGTCAAAAGTTTTGACTTCAATTGAACTCATTATTTTTCTCCTTTTATAATTAAATTAGAATTTAAAACTATCCTTGGTTGGATTTATCCACAAGCATACAAAATGTAGTTTGGATGTTCACCTTTTGATTCACTTTTGATTCAATTACGGACTCAAAATACAACCTCTTGAGTGTATTGTATAAATGGTCTATAAATTAGAACAAAACAAGAACATGAAACTAACAATCCCTTATTATCTGCATAAAGCAGGCGCTGGTTTTCCTTCTCCTGCTACTGATTACATTGAAGAAGATATTGATCTGAACATGCATTTAATAAAAAATGTTCCAGCAACTTTTATCATCAGAGTTCAAGGTAAATCCATGGTCGATGTTGGAATTAATGATGGTGACTTGTTAGTGGTTGATAAAAGTTTAAAACCAAAAAATTTTTCAACAGTGATTGCGAATGTTCATGACGAACTTGTAGTTAAAACTTTAGTTCAAGAACGAGATAAAAAATTTTTAACTTCTGGATCTAAAGAATTTTCTGACAGAATTTTAATTAACGAAGAACAAGATATTTTTATTTGGGGAGTTGTTACTTATGTCATCCATTCAACGTACTAAAAAAATAGCATTAATTGATTGTAATTCTTTTTATGTATCATGTGAAAGATTATTTAATCCTAAAATAAGAAGAAAACCTGTTGTAGTTTTATCTAACAATGATGGTTGTATCATCTCAAGATCAAATGAAGCAAAAGCTTTAGGGATTAAAATGGGAGAACCTTACTTTAAAGCAAAAGATATCATTCTTAAAAATAAAGTTGAAGTTTTCTCATCTAATTATTCTTTATATGGAGATTTGTCTAGAAGAGTGATGCGAACTCTTAAAAGATTTAATTCAGAAATAGAAGTTTACTCCATTGATGAAGCTTTTTTAGATTTATCAAACTTTCCTGATACTGAAGTAGAAAAAGTTGGAAAAGAAATTAGAGAAACAGTTTTACAATGGACAGGTATTCCAACCAGTATTGGAATAGCAAACACAAAAACTTTAAGTAAAGTTGCAAACCATATTGCTAAGAAAAAACAGTCGGGGGTGACAAGTTTAATTGGTATTGAAAACTTAGATCCTATTTTAGAAAAAGTTGAAATTAATGATGTCTGGGGTGTTGGTAGACAATTAACTAAATTTTATCAAAAGCATGGAATTTATAATGCTAAACAACTTAAGAATAAATCTAATACCTGGATTAAAAAATCTTCTAATGTTCTAAGTTCAAGAACTGCAATGGAGCTTAGAGGAATTTCTTGTATAGGTTTAGAGACAACTACAACAAAAAGAAAGAGTTGTGTTGTTTCAAGATCATTTGGAAAAAGAATTGAAACTTTTCAAGAATTAAAAGAAGCAGTTGCAAATTATTGTTTGAATGCATCTGAAAAGATTAGATCAGAATCTTTAGTTGCAAAAGCAATTACTGTATTTGTTAGAACTAGTCCTTTCCAAAGAAACTTTGGATATTATTCAAACGCAAAGACAGTTGATTTTCCAATTGCAACAAACAATAGTATTGAAACAGTTAAGACAGCAGTTTCAATACTTGAGAGTATTTTTAAAAATGGTTACCGTTATCAAAAAGCAGGTGTCATGCTTACAGGTCTATCTAATGCAAGTGATAAAACAAATTTATTTACATCTGAAAAGGATGAAAAAATAAATAGCTTAATGAGATCAATTGATAATACTAATCATCGATACGGAAGATCTACTTTAAGTGTCGCTAGTGCAGGCGTTCATAAAAAATGGAATATGCGAAGACAATATTCTTCTAAAATTGATACAGCTGATTTCTATTGTTTGCCAACAATTAGAGCATAATGAAAAACTCTATAGTCCGCCTGATGAAAATAAAAATTTAGCAACATCTTCAACACCAATTTGCTTCTTCATCTGACAAAAAACATAAGGTAAGCCATTTCGGGCCTTTTTTACGTCTTCTTTCATGGTTTCAAGATTAACTTCTACATGAGGAGCTAAATCTGTCTTGTTAATAATTAACAAGTCAGATTTTTGAATGGCAGGGCCACCTTTTCTAGGGATATCTCCACCCATACCAACGTCAATAACATAAATAGATAGATCAACTAATTCAGGACTAAAAGTTGCTGCTAAATTATCTCCACCAGACTCGATTAAAATCAAATCAAGATCAGGAAATTTTTTTTTCATATTTTCTACAGCAAGCATATTAATTGAAGCATCTTCACGGATTGCTGTATGTGGACATCCTCCTGTTTCAACTCCTTTAATTCTCTCTAAAGGTAAGGCTTGAACTTTCATTAAAAATTCTGCATCCTCTTTTGTATAAATATCGTTTGATATTACAGCCATAGAAATTTTTTTTGATAAAAATTTGCACAGTTCAGCTGTTAAACTTGTCTTTCCTGCACCAACAGGTCCACCTATTCCAACTTTTAATGGTCCATTAATATTTTTCATGTTTTATAAATTCTTGTTTTCAAATTTTCATGTCTGATACTATAGATATCACTATTAAAACAAATCCCACCTAAGTCTTCTAAATTAAAGTTTTCGCTTTCTTTTTCTATTTCTCTAATTAAATCATAAGTTTGAATTATGCAGTCTTGTCCAATTTTTTGTCCAATGGGTATATGTTTAATACAAACATTTATGAGATTTGATACAAAGGATTGTAGATAAGATACTATTGTTAAGTTTATAGGCATATTGAAATTTTTAGCTGCTTTAGCAACTGCAATTGAATAAGCAGTGTTTTCTTTAATATTAAAATCCCAACTATCAGCTAAAACTTTTCTAAAAGCATTACCCATTTCAACAGACTCAATTTTTCTTTCTTTGGATGGACAAAGAGATAGTGCTAATTCATTTAACTCTTCTCCTTGATAGGTATATTTCATTAAAATTATGTCATTTTTACCTGTTCCAAATTTTAAGATGCATTTTAAATAATCCAAAATATCTTCTTTTGAATTAATTAAATTATCATTAATCATTGCCTCTAAACCATGAGAATATGAAAAACTTCCAACAGGAAATGATGGTGAGAACCAAGTTTGAAGAATTTGTAAAGACTCTTTTAAATCTTTTTTATTTTTTAATTTAGTGTTTATGGCTATGGGTTCTACCAATTCCATATGCACCTCCTTCTGGTTTAAAAGGTCTTGAAACTTTCTTAACCTTTCCCCCTAATTTAAGTATCATTTTTTTTATTACTTCGTCATACTGAATAAAAATTCTATCTTTTTCAATTTGGCATGGCATATGCCTATTTCCAATATGCCAAATTAATTGCATTAAATTATTCCCTTTTATTTCAAGTAAACTTTCTTTTTTGTTTTTGATTAAAATCAAATTTCCACTTTGAAGCCTAAAGGCTTGATTTTCTGAAAGTGATTTTGTCTTTGGTAAATTTACTAAAAACTCAAAACCATTATCTGAAACAAGCTTTTTTCTTCTCAAAAATCGCTCATCATATGATAAAGAAATATGATCTTTTGCTTTATTTTTGGCAATTTTATTAACAATTAAAAAACAATTATCCATAAGCTAAAACATAAAATATCTTTGTGCCAAAGGTAGTTCTTTAGCTGGTTCACAGGTAATTATCTCACCATCAGCTTTTACTTCGTATGTCTCAGGATTAACCTCAATCTTTGGACACTTGTTATTTAAAATCATATCTTTTTTTGAGATAGCTCTTGTGTTTTCTACAGGTAATAAATCTTTTCTAATACTTGCATCTTTTAAAGAATTCTTTTCAAGAGCTAGTTTGCTTGTGAAAATTACTGAAGATTTCTCCAAAGAAGTTCCAAATGATGAAAACATTGGTCTAGTGTATACTGGCTGAGGAGTTGGAATTGATGCATTTGGGTCTCCCATTTGCGCACAAGCTATACTTCCCCCTATTAAAATCATTTCTGGCTTTGCACCAAAGAATGCTGGATCCCATAAAACTAAATCTGCTCGTTTATTTTTTTCAATACTACCAATATGTTTTGAAATCCCATGAGCGATTGCTGGATTAATTGTGTATTTTGCTAAATATCTCTTAACTCTAAAATTGTCATTATCCCCTTTTTCCTCAGGTAAACTTCCTCTTTGAACTTTCATTTTATGCGCAGTTTGCCAAGTTCTAATTATAACTTCTCCGACTCTTCCCATTGCCTGACTATCTGATGCAATAATTGAAAAAGCACCCATATCATGAAGAATATCTTCTGCTGCGATTGTTTCTCTTCTTATTCTGCTTTCAGCAAATGCTACATCCTCTGGAATAGATTTATCAAGATGATGACAAACCATAAGCATATCTAAATGTTCCTCTATTGTATTAACTGTGTATGGCCTGGTTGGGTTCGTTGAAGAAGGAATAACATACTCTTCTCCACAAACTTTAATTATATCTGGTGCGTGTCCACCACCAGCACCCTCTGTATGAAAAGCATGAATAGTTCTTTTGTTTATTGCTTTTATTGTATTTTCTACAAACCCACTTTCATTTAAAGTGTCTGTGTGAATCATTACTTGCACATCGTTTTTGTCAGCAATATTCAAACAATTATCAATTGCTCCAGGAGTGGTTCCCCAATCCTCATGTAATTTTAAAGCTGAAGCTCCTGCTAGAATTTGTTCCTCAAGACCTTCCGGCAGGGAGGAATTTCCTTTTCCAGCAAAAGCTAAATTCATTGAAAAACCATCAGCAGATTGAATCATTCTTTGTATGTGCCATGGTCCAGGTGTACAAGTTGTTGCAAGTGTACCGTGAGCCGGTCCAGTTCCTCCTCCAAGCATGGTCGTAATACCTGAGTGCAAAGCATCATCAATTTGTTGGGGACATATATAATGAATATGGCTATCAAACCCACCAGCTGTTAAAATTTTTCCCTCACCTGCAATTATTTCTGTTCCTGGACCAATAATAATATTTACTTTAGATTGAGTATCTGGATTACCAGCTTTACCGATTTCAAATATTTTTCCATCTTTCAAACCAACATCAGCTTTATAAATTCCATTCACATCAACTATTAAAGCATTCGTAATAACTGTATCAGCAGCTCCTTTTTCTCTGCTGATTTGAGATTGACCCATCCCGTCTCTTATTACCTTTCCACCACCAAACTTTACTTCTTCACCATAAGTGGTTAGATCGTTTTCAACCTCAATAATTAAGTCAGTATCTGCGAGCCTTACTTTATCTCCTGTAGTAGGCCCATACATATCTGCATAAGCTGCTCTAGAAATTTTAGCCATTATAAATTACCCATAACTTTCTTATTGAACCCGTATATTTTTTTTAATCCATTAATTTCTATAAGCTCAACATCTTTAGATTGACCTGGCTCAAATCTTACAGCGGTTCCTGAAGGTATATTTAATCTCTTTCCATATGCTAATTCTCTATCAAAAACTAAATACTCATTTGTTTCAAAAAAATGATAGTGGCTTCCAACTTGCACAGGTCTATCTCCAGAATTAGAAATTTTAATTTTAGTAATTTTGGAGTTTTTATTTAGGTTAATTTCCTCTTTTTTTGTAATTACTTCGCCTGGCTTCATAATAATTATTACCTTATAGGTTTGTGCACAGTTACTAATTTAGTTCCATCTGGAAAAGTAGCTTCTACTTGAACTTCCTTCACCATATCTGGAATGCCGTCCATACAATCTTTTTTTTTAATAACGTGAGCTCCTGCTTCCATTAATTCTGCAACACTTTTACCTTCTCTAGCTCCCTCGACTACAAAATCTGTTATTATAGCTATAGCTTCTGGATAATTTAATTTTATACCTTTTGACAAT
>CACDTF010000005.1 GCA_902555665.1 uncultured Pelagibacteraceae bacterium | reverse complement strand
CTATTGAATAATTGGATTTTAAGTAGAGAAAAAGCACTTAAGAAAATTAGAGAAATCAAATGTGTAGAAAGTCAAGATAGTGATTTGTTTATAGATTGTGTAAAAAAATCTTTAAAAAATATTACAAGCTGGAATACTGATAGTGAATATCAGCAAACAAAAATCACATCGTTACTAAAAGATGTTGAAAAATTTTTAAACTTTATAAATAAAGATTTTAATTTTGAGATCGAATATCCTTTTAACAAAATATATCAATGGTTGGAGGATAATACTTGCGAGGAATGCATTGAATATATTGTTTCAATAATGATGGAACCTTATAATAATATTGTAAATCCTTTGGTAAAAGAAATGAGTTCAGATGAAGAAAAATATTTTAATATTCCAACTCATAGAAAAGTTGAAGAATTGCGTAATATCATCGTAGCAAAGTATCCAAACATTTTAGATATTAATTTTGAGGAAAAAGAAAATAATAAAAACTTTTGGTTTATTTCAAAAAATAAAGAGGAACCCAGATTGGCCGATCGTTTTGAGGAGTATGGATCAGAATTAGAACAGCCTTTGGCAATAGCAAGAGATATAAAAAAACTTTATGATAAATTATTAGTCTCAAAAAATAGTTTAACTATTGCTGAGTTTTTAACTTCAAATTCTGAATTAAGACATGTCGTGAGGAGGGCATTCATTGTAGAAAAATTTCCTTATTCAGAAATACAAGATAATACAATTGGAAAAGATTTAATGCCAATTGATATGCTTAGACTAAAATTGTCTTTCTTTGGGGCATTAAAATTTGATCCGCGATCTGACAAATGGTTAAGAATTTGCATGTTTCAAGGAGCTCCACTTCCAAACGAGTTAAAAAGTTATGACGAGCAGTGGGTATATAAAACCAATATTTAATAATGAAATCACTGAGTGAAATTGAAACTACTGTTAAAAGAGCTTCAAAGGCAGCAGGATATTCTTGGGGAGTTTCCGAGGAAACAGGAAAAAGTATAAGATTGTTAGAGCTATTTAGTTTGCCGGGTATTAAGCACCTTAATGAATATTTAAATAAAAAAAATAAAAGTAAATTTGAAAATTTAAATTTAATTAGTGAAAATAATTCTTCATCAAATAATCCTTACTGTCCAATTACTTTAGGTGTTAGTTTTTTAGATCAAATAAATGTTTTAGAAAATTTAAAAAAAATTGAGTTTAAAAATGTTGCTTATCCAATTATTTTTATTTCCTTCATAAGTCGTTCATCAGAAATTATTGGAAAAAAAATTAATGTAAAAATAGATGAAAAAAAAATGTTATTAAATTTAAATGTAAATATTATTTCAAATTTTATTAATCAAGAATTTCCAAAGATAGCGAATACAATTGAGGTCAATCTACTTGAAAATGAAGATAATTTTACAGAAGATGAATGGAATAATTTATACAAGTTATCCGAAGAAACTTTTGTTGAAGAGAGTGACAGTTTAAAAGAGGGTGCAGCAGGTGCTGGTTTGACAGATAATGATTGATAAAATTGATGAAAAAAATCTAAAGGTAGATACTGAAGAATTAAACAATATTTGTGATGAATGCAAAGAGGAAGACGAGAGTGTTACTCAAAATTTAATTCTTACTGGGTTTAAATTATGTAAATCTTGTAGAGTATCTAAGACTATTTTTCCACTTTAACTGATTTGACTAACTGGAAGCATATTCATTCTACTCATCACAAATGAGATAGATAAGAATGCGATAATTAAAAAAGATAAAAGTACAATCCCAAAAGATTTAAAATTAGATTTTAAACTCAATATTTGTTTTGTTGAAATTATTAAACCTGCAAAAATCCAGAACTGAGTAAGAAAGATTATTGGTATCATTAAATCTGGTGTGACCGCAAAAAATCTTAATAAACCAGGGGCATGTGCAAATCCAACAGCTGTTAAAACTTTTTTGAATGAAACTTTGGTTTGCTTATCAGGAAATAATTTAACTCCAATTACAAAAATAAAAATCGCCCATATTAGCCAAGTAACTATTGCAGTTAGACCAGACATTGCAATAGCTGTTTTAATAATGGTATTAGCTGCTACTGCGCCAGCGATACCATCTAGGATCATTATAATCCCAGCAAAGTATATTGATGCTTCTCCAAAATTTTTATTATCCGAATAAAGAGTTTTGTCTAATTTAATTGACTTAAAAATTATATTTAAAAATTCAGCAAACATTAATTTTTTTTATTTTTATTTTTTTGAGCCTTATAAGAAACAATTAATGGAAATATTATTAAAGCAATAGCAATGATAATGCAAACTGCTATTAGAAAACTTTTAGTCATTAGAATTAAAAAGGGGAGCTGAAATTAGCTCCCCCTTAGTAGATTTTAGCCTTTTACAACTTCTCTTGTATTTGCGTTGAAAGATTCTTTGAATGGAATATCCACAACTACAGCATCTACAGGCGTTCCTGGAGTGTCCGAGTATTTTTCTGGGAGATGTACTTTAAACTTAGTTCCAATTTTATTTTTTGGAAATCCATTAGGGTTTAAAGTTCCATCAAACGGAACATATCCCATTGCAATATTGGTTTTCTTCTCAGGATGCCACCATGGTGAAGTAAGAAATCCAACTGGTTCTCCACCACTTTCTGGCGATACTAGCCAAAAGTCAGGTGCATAATCATCTATTGGTTTACCACCCAGCTCCATTCCAACTAATTGAAGTTTATATGGTTTTTTTCCAGCTTTTATATCTGCTCCCATTTTCTCTAAAGCAGCTTTACCAACATAATCAGCTTTTTTATTCCATTCACCTTTACCAGATAATGAAACTTGATAACCTAAATTACATTGAAATGGATTATGTTGTTGATCCATGTCTTGTCCCCACGAAAGAATACCTGCTTGTATTCTTCTATGGTGCGCAGGTGCAATAACCATTAACTTATGTTTTTTTCCTGCATCTAATACAGCATTCCACATATCTTCAGCATATAAAGTTGCATTTCTTAAATATATCTCATAACCAGCTTCTCCTGAAAAACCAGATTGAGAAATTACACAACTTCTTCCACCAACTGTTGCTTCTGCTAACCCATAGAAAGGCATATTATCAAAATCAACTTGGTCCCCACAAAGGTCTTGCATTAAAGCTTTTGATTTAGGACCTTGAATTTGTACTGGACATGCATCAATTTCTTCAATTGTACAATTAAATTTTCCATCTGCATTTACACCTTGTAAATACATTCCAATATCAGAGTCTGATAACGAAAACCAAAATTCATCTTTTGAAATTCTTAAAAGAATTGGATCGTTTAAAACTCCTCCGTAAGCATTACATAAGATTACATACCTAGCTCTCATAGGAGAAATTTTTGTTGCATCTCTAGTTATAACGTAGTCAGTAAATTTTTCTGCATCTGGACCTTTCACTCTTATTTGTCTTTCGACAGCCACGTTCCACATTGTTACATGGTTAACGATTGCATCGTACTCAACCATTGCTCCACCATCTTCAGGTTTTACATAACCTCTTGGATGATAAATTCGATTGTACACAGTTGCTCTCCAACAACCTGCCTGCATTGATAAATGCCAATAGGGTGACTTTCTTACCCTTGTTGAAATTAATAATTCAACTTTAGTTGGCCCACTTTGTCTTAAATTGTATGGTACTTCTCTATCAGATTGATCAACAGAAGTAATATGTTTTACTTTAGTATAGTCAAATTCTTTAGACATAACTATTCTCCTTCAACCACTTGTTAGTTTCCTTCAAGCCGCCGAATGTATAAATGTGGAAGTTATCAGTGTGCGATTTAACTTTCCCAATTAAATCATTAGGGTCTTTAGGTTTCAATAAATCTAATGCCTTACTAAAATTAGATTTAAGAAAGTTTAAGGAATTTTTTGCCCCCACAATATTAGCAAATTTAATTAAGCTAGATATTTTTAATGGCCCAGTAATTCCCACATGCACTGGTATGCTTTGCTTAGAAATAAAATCTATAATAGGCTGAGGATCAAGTAACCACTGAGTTACAATATAATCAGCATAAGGCTTTTTATCTATCATAGCTTTTTCTAATTCTGAGTCGGATATATCAGGACTCCCCTCCGGGTGTCCAGCAATTCCTATTTTCATTTTTTCAAAATAACCTGTCTCCAAAAGTTGAAATGAACTATCAAATTTACCCGCTGGTTCTCTCCCGCCTCCAATAATTAAGGCTTGCTTTACCCCTCCATCTTTGCATCTAGAAACATAATCTTTAAGCTCTTTTTCATCCTGCATTGATCTCGCAGGAAAATGAGGCACGGGATTAAATCCTTTTTTTACAAGTTCTACTGCTTTATCAGCAGTCTCCCTATAATCACCTCCAGGTAGCATCGTTATATAAATGTCAGACAATGCTGGAACTGTATCAAGCTCTGTTTTAGGTCCAATTTCCAATGAAAAATTCATAGGGAAGATCTTTATTTATTTTGAAATATGAGTCTAGAAAATTCGATTGAGACTAATTTACTTTTTCAACTGACCTCTGTGCTTTTGAATTCTTTGTCCGTACTGTTGAGTTACTCTATCAAAGATAATTGCTAGGGCTACGATTGCCAAACCATTCATCATTCCAAGAGCCAAATATTGGTTGGAAATAGCTTGTAAAATAGGGACTCCCAAGCCTTTTACACCTATCATTGAAGCTATTACTACCATTGCTAAAGCCATCATAATCGTTTGGTTAATCCCAGCAAAAATAGTTGGTAGAGAAAGTGGGATTTGAACAGATCTTAATTTTTGCATTGGTGTTGCCCCAAAAGCTTCGCTAGCTTCTAAGGTTTCTTTATCAACTTCTCTAATCCCTAGATTTGTTAATCTTACAATAGGGGGGAGAGCATAAATACATACAGCAAGCAAACCAGGCACTTTACCAATACCAAGAAGCATAATGATTGGAATTAAATATACAAAGCTTGGAATAGTTTGCATCATATCTAAAACAGGTAAAATTGCTTTTTCTGCTCTTGCTGATTTTGACATTAACACTCCAATTGGAATTCCCACAACAATGCAAACTAATGTAGATACAGAAATGATTGCAACTGTAGCCATGCAATTTTTCCACATACCAAAATAACCAATAACTATAAAACAAGCCACTGTACCAATTACAAGTTTAATACTTCTTGATCCAATCCAAGCCAATATAGCAAACACACCAATTACTAAAGGCCAAGGACTATTTACCAATAATTTTTCTAACCAAATTAAAAAATGTAAAAGTGGATCAAAAAAACCTTCTATTCCATCTCCATAAGCTCTTGAAAATTCTTTAAAACTAGAGTCAATTCCTTTTTTAAGCTCTCTTAGAGCTGTTCGATCCATTACAGGAATTTTATTAAAGAAGTCCATAATTTTTATTAAATCAAACCCGCCGAAGCGGGTTTGATAATATTTTAATTAAAGTGCTTTTTTGATTTTTTTTGCAGCATCACTTGAAACCCATTTACCCCAAACACTTTCTTGTGTTTTTAGGAATTCAATTGCAGCATCAGCACCTTCTGCTTGGTTTTCTCCCATCCAAACTAACATACCGTTCATTACTGGACCTGGATATGTTCTTTTCTTAAAGTATTCCATACCAGCACTTCCAGCTGTACTCTTGAAATTGTCAGTTACGATTGTGTAAACTTCAGATTTTGTCCATGAAGTTTTTTTAGGGTCAGCACATTCTTGCTCTGGTAAAACTATACATTTGTCCCAGTTATCTTTTCCACCCCATGCTCCCATGTCCACAGCTCTCATATCGTATTTACCGATTATAGCTGTTGGTGACCAATAATAACCAAACCAGTTTTCTCCTCGCTCAGCAGCTTTAGCTATTGAACCATCAAGTCCTGCAGCAGAACCTGTTTCAACAATAGCCCAACCTTTTGCTTCCATGTCCCAAGCTCTAAAATGGTTTCTGTTACTTAATTCACAGTTCCAGCCTGGAGGACAAATATGGAAACCACCTTTTGATGGATCCTCTGGGTGAGGAAACAGATCCGGTCTTGCTAAAATTGCCTCAGCAGTTGTTAGCTCTGGATGCTTCTTAAGAGTGTGAGGTAATACCCACCATCCTTCACCTAAACCTGTAATTGGTGCTTTGTTAAGTGTGTGCATTTTACCTTCATCAACAGCTTTATTCAAAGCGATGATAGCAGCGTTAGCCCAAAACTCAGGAGCAACATCTGGCTCACCTTTTTCTTGCATAGATGTAAACGTAGGCATTGTAGCACCAGGTACTAATTCTACTGAACATCCATAACCTTCTTCTAATATAATCTTATCAACTTCAGCCATAAAGTTTGCTGAAGCCCAGTTCATATTAGCAATCGTTATATTTCCACAAGCTGCATTTGCAACACTTCCAAAAGAAGTAAGACCAAACACAACAGCTAGTGAAAGAAGTATTCTTTTAATCTTCATTATATCTCCCAACATTTGATTCATTTAAAAGTTAAATTGAACATATCGAGGCTTATAATGCAAATTTAATTCAACTATTGGTTGCAGCAAAATTGTCTTTAACTGGCCTAAATTTTTGTTTAGGGTTTTAGCATGACTTTTTCTGCAAATTTTTTTTTCAAAGAATTTGTTTATATTTTAAATTGCAAAACTGTTTTTCAACAAATTATAATTAGAGAAAGATAATTTTAAGCCTCGATTAATTTTTTAATTAATTAAAAAAAGGAGGTTGATGAATTTAAATAAAAAATTATCAGACATCTTAGATCCCAATAAAATAGAAGTTGTAAAAAATCCTATAGAGAAAGCTCATGGTTTACCTAATGAATGCTATTTGAATAATGATTATTTAGAGTTTGAGAAAGAAAAAATATTTAAAAATAATTGGACGATGATCGGGGTTGCAAGTTCTGTACCAAATCCAGGCGATGCAAAACCTTTTAATCTTTTAGGAATACCAATACTAATAGTTAGAAACAAAGAGAATGAAGTAAAAGTTTTTCATAATGTTTGTAGTCATAGAGGTTTCAAATTAGTTGATCAGGAATGTAAATTAAAAAATGTAATAAGATGCCCTTATCATTCTTGGTCCTATGATTTTAATGGAAAATTAACTGTTACTCCACATATAGGAGGACTAGGAAAACATGAGGTTGAAGGGTTCGATAAAAACAAGAGTAACTTAAAAGAAATTAAATCAAATATTTGGATGGATTTAATTTTTATTAATATTAATTCTAATGCAAAACCATTTGAAGATTTTATTAAACCTCTAGAGGATAGATGGTCTAAGTTTATTTCTAAAAAAGATCAAAAATTAATAAGACATTCAACTGATAACGGATATTTTAATATGACAGTAAATAGTAATTGGAAATTTGCAATTGAGAATTATTGCGAAAGCTATCATTTGCCGTGGATACATCCAGAGCTTAATAAAGTTTCAAATATTTCAGATCACTATCATATTGAAGATGAGAATTTTAATTTTTCAGGACAAGGAAGTAATAAATATTCACAACAGTTCGACGGAAACATTAAATTTAAATGTTTTCCCAACTGGCCAAATGAACTTTCTGAAAAATCTGAATATGTATCGTTATATCCAAACGTAATGTTAGGAATACATATTGATCATTTTTATGCATTTTGGTTAGAGCCAATTTCTAACAATCAAACTAAAGAACATTTTGAATTATATTATGTTGGAGATGAAAGTGCTTCTAGTGATGAGTTTAAGGATATAAGAGAAAAAAATTTTGCATTTTGGCAAGAAGTTATGAATGAAGATGTAACTGCAATAGAAGGAATGCAAAACGGGCGAAATTCCCCAGCTTACAATGGTGGGAATTTTTCACCTGTAATGGATACTCCTACTTTGATGTTTCATAAGTGGGTTGCAACCAACTTAACAAAATGAGAGGGTAAATTATGAAAAAAGATCTAATTACAAGATTAAATGAAGGTCCAATAATGTGTGCAGAAGGCTATCTTTTTGCAATGGAAAGAAGAGGTTATCTTTCAGCAGGTCCATTTGTTCCAGAAGTGGTTTTAGAACATCCAGAGGTAGTAACTCAATTACATCGAGAATTTATTAGAGCTGGTTCAGATGTTGTTCAGGCATTTACTTATTATGGTCATAGAGAAAAGTTGAGAATAATTGGCAAAGAACACTTGTTAGAACCAATGCAAAAAGGTGCTCTTAAAATTGCAAAAGATGCTGCAGCTGAGTTTAAAGATTTAGATCTTATGGTTTGTGGAGATGTGGCAAACACCAATGTATTTGATCCAGGTGATGCCAATACCCATAAACAGTGTCAACAAATGTATGAAGAACAAGTAGCTTGGGCAAAAGAAGCTGGTGTTGATTTTGTTATTGCTGAAACAATAAGTTGGACTGACGAAATGAAAATTGCATTAAAAGCAATTAAAGATGCTGGACTTATTGCAGTTTGTAATTTTGCAATCCCTAGAGGGGATAAAACTAGAGAAGGTCATAGTGCTGAGGATGCATGTAAGATGATGGAGGATTTAGGCGCTGATGTCGTTGGATTAAATTGTTACAGAGGACCCGAGATGACAATGAAACTTTTAAAAAAAGTTAGAGATAAAGTTTCATGCCATGTATCAGGACTTCCTGTTCCTTATAGAACTACTGAAGAAGAACCTGGTTTCTTGAATATCACCGATCATGGATGTGACTGTATTCCAGGTGGAAATGCATTTCCAGTTGCGTTAGATAACTTGTTTTGTAACAGATTTGAAATGGCAGAATTTGCAAAAGATTGTGTAAAAAATAAAATAAATTTTATTGGTATATGTTGTGGTGCGGAGGCTCACCACGTTAGAGAAATGTCAGTTGCAATTGGTAAAAAACCAATTTCAATGAAATATATGCCAGACATGAGTAAACATTTTCATCATGGAACAGATAAATCTTTGAAAAAAGTAAATAAGGAAATTAAATATTAATGGAAAAGCATGCCAAAGCAGTAATCATAGGAGGTGGCGTAGTAGGGTGCTCTATACTTTATCATCTATCTAAATTTGGATTAAAGGATTGTATTTTACTTGAGAGAAATGAACTAACATCAGGTTCTTCGTGGCATGCTGCAGGTAATGTTCATGTAATTTCATCTGATCCAAATATCTCTCGAATGATGGCTTACACAATAGGTTTATATAAAGAGATAGAAAAAGAGTCTGGTCACTCAACTGGGTTTAAACCTAGTGGAGGATTTTATTTAGCGTCTAATGAGGTGTGGGCAGACTATTTAAAGAGAGAAAGATCAAAAGCAAGATACATGGGGCTAGACCAAGAATTTATTTCTTTAGATGAAGTAAAAAAGAAACATCCATTAATTGATCCATCTAGATACTTGCTTGCATTATGGGATCCTATTGATGGTGAAGTTGATCCATCAGGAGTTACCTATGCTTTTGCAAAAGCAGCAAAAGTTCATGGTGGAAAATATTACACTCACACTGTTGTTAAAGATACAAAACAAAAAAAAAATGGCTCATGGGAAGTATTTACCGATAAAGGAAACATTAATGCGGAAATAGTTATTAATGCAGGAGGACTTTGGGCAAGAGAGGTTGGCCAACTAGCTGGACTTAATCTTCCTGTTCAACCAATGGAGCATCATTATTTAATCACTGAACCTATTCCAGAAATTGAAGCAATGGGTGACCAAAGATTACCAATTGGAACAGATTTTGAGGGAAATATTTACTTTAGACAAGAAGGAAAAGGAATGTTGCTTGGAACTTATGAGCCAAAATCAACTCCTTGGAAAGTTGAAGGCACACCAATGAATTTTGGACATGAGTTACTTGAGCCAAAGTTAGATAACATTGAAGATAGATTGGCAATTGGGTTTGAGAGAATGCCAGCATTAGAGCGCGCAGGAATAAAAAATATAGTTAATGGACCTTTTACTTTTGGTCCAGATGGAAGCCCTCTTATTGGTCCAGTACCAGGAATGAAAAATTATTGGGTTGCTGTTGGTGTTATGGCTGGATTTTGCCAAGGCGGTGGTGTTGGAAAATGTATAGCAGAATGGATTATTGACGGAGAACCATCAATTGACGTTTGGGCAATGGATGTTGCAAGATTTGGAGATTATGCATCACCTCAATATGGAACAATAAAATCCTCAGAAAATTATGAGCGAAGATTTATTATGACTTTTCCAAACGAAACTTTACCAAAGGGAAGAAAACAAAAAACTACTGCACTGTATGATCGTTTTGTAAATCAAGGTGCTGTTATGGGAGATAGCTTTGGATTAGAAAATGTTTTGTGGTTTGCAAATAATAAAGAAGATGCTCATGAGGAACCAACAATAAAAAGATCAAGATCGCATGACTATGTTTCAAAAGAAGTTATTAATGTAAGAGAAAACGTTGGTTTAATCGAAGTTGCCAACTTTTCAAAACATGAATTTAAAGGTCCTGATGCTAGAAAATTTTTAGATCACATAATGGCTGGAAGACTTCCAAAACCAGGAAGAATATCTTTATCACCAATGTTGTCATATAGAGGAAAGTTGTGTGGTGATTTAACTGTAGCTTGTTTAGAAGAAAATGAATTCATGGTATTTGGCTCTGGAGCTGCTCAAGAAATGCATAGACGTTGGTTTGAGAGTCATTTAGATAAATTTAATTTAAGTTATTCTAATAGATCTGATGAGTATCATGGATTGTCTATTGCAGGACCAAATTCAAGAAAAGTTTTAGAAAAAATTGTAAGAGATGACGTTTCAAATGAAAAATTTAAATTTAGAGATTCTAGAAGAATGTTTGTTGGGGGAGTTCCAGCAATAATTAATAGAATTTCATTTACAGGTGAACTTGGTTATGAAATTTATGTAGCACCTCACTATCAATTAAAACTCTATGAAGAATTAATGGAAGCTGGCAAAGAATTTAATATTAAACCTTTTGGTGGAAGAGCATTAATGTCAATGAGGATGGAGAAAAATTGGGGAGCTTGGACTTTAGATTATAGACCAGATTTTACCGCAAAAGAGACAGGCTTAGATGCTTTTATTCATTGGGATAAAGATTTTATTGGTAAAGAAAGTGCGCAAAAGGAAAATTCTTCAAATAAACTTATACCATTAATTGTTGAAACAAATGATATTGATGTAACAAATAATGAAGCCGTGATGAATGGTGATCGAAGTATTGGTTATGTAACTTCAGGTGGATTTGCTCATTTTGTAAATAAAAGTGTAGCGTTTACTTTTGTTGATCAAAAAAAAATTAATTCTGAAAATAAAATTCAAGTAGAGATAAATGGAGATTTATTTAATTGTTCAATAATTAAAGAACCGCTTTATGATCCAAGTGGTCAAAAAATGAGAAGCTAATGGCTCAAAAAGACGTAGGAAACAAAATTCCAATTTATAAACTTAAAACCACTGATGAAGTTATGAAATACTACGATGAGTGGGGAGACAAAGATAAATACAATAAAGACATGGTTGATTGGAACTATACAGGGCCTAAAGAAACCACAGAAACATTTAACAAATATGAAAAAAATAAAGATACTTTAATTTTTGATGCCGGATGTGGAACGGGTTTAGTTGGGTTGGAGCTTAAAAAATATAGTTTTAATAATTTTCATGGAGCTGATTTATCTCAAACTCTATTGGATACTGTTCCAAAAGATCTTTATCAAAAATTAATAAAGGTCGACCTAAACCAACCAATAGAAGCTGAGGATAATTTTTATGGGGGAGTTATGTGTGTTGGAACATTTACTTTTGGGCATGTAAAACCCAATGCATTAGATGAATTTATAAGAATAACAAAACCAGGTGGTTTAATTTGTTTCACTATAAATGAAGGAATTCATGAAGAGTATGGTTTTGATAAAAAAATTGATATACTTAAAGATAGTAAGAAATGGGAAGAGGTAGAATTTTTTAAATCTGACTATATTGCAAGCAAAGATGTTAACGCATGGTTAGGTTTGTATAGGGTATTATGAGGTTTAGTAGAAAAATAGCTCCTGAAATAAAACCAAGACAAAATTTTATTACTAAAAAAAGATTAAGAGAAGAAGAGATTAATTTTGATAAATTAAGATCATATCGTTTAGATAGGGTTAGAAAAGAATTAATAAAAAATAATTTAGAAGCTTGTATTCTATTTGACCCGGTGAATGTTCGTTATGCTTTAGATACTGTGAATATGAGTGTCTATAATATGCATAACTTAACAAGATATTGTTTTGTACCGGTCAATGGACCAACTATTCTTTATGAGTATTTTAATTGTGAAATATTATCGAAGCATTTAAATCTAATTGACGAAATCAGACCTGCAATCACATGGGATTATTTTAGCAATGGAGATCAAGCAAATTTACAATTATCAAAATGGATAAATGAAGTTAAAGATTTATCAAAAAATTATTTTAAAACTAAAAAAATTGCAATCGATGTTTTAAATGGTCCTGCGGTTACAGCTTTAAATAAAGAAGGAATTGAAGTTGTAGATGCAAAATTGATTTTAGAACAAGCAAGAGTAATAAAATCACCTGATGAATTGACTTGTATGAAAGCAGCAATAGAAGTTGCAGAAAAAGGTGTATCAAAAATGAGATCAGATCTTAAGCCTGGAATGACTGAAGATGAATTGTGGTCAATTTTACATAAAACGAATATTGAAAATGGAGGTGAGTGGATTGAGTGTAGGATTTTATCGTCTGGTGAAAGAACAAATCCATGGATGCAAGAGAGCAGTAATAAAGTTATGCAACAAGGAGAAATTGTTGCTTTTGATACAGATATGGTTGGTCCCTATGGATACTGTGCTGACATATCAAGAGCCTTTGTAGTTGGACATAAATTTAATGATGAGCAAAAAAAACTATATTCAATGGCTAGAAATCAAATTGATCATAATTTTAGATTAATAAAACCAGGAATGAGTTTTAAAGAATTTATAAAAAAATCTTGGGTTTTGCCTGATGAGTATTATGGAAATAGGTATTCATGTATGGTTCATGGAATTGGGTTGTGTGATGAGTGGCCCCAAATAAGATATCCAACTGATGGTGGAGAAGAAGGTGGAACTTTTGAGAAGAACATGACAATTACACTTGAGAGTTATATTGGTAAAGTTGGTGGTAAAGAAGGTGTAAAACTTGAACAACAGTATCTTGTAGGTGAAAATGGACTTGAATTAATGTCCCATCATCCGTTAGAAGATATTTAATGAAAATTATTTTAGTAATGGGTTTACCTGGAGCAGGTAAAACAACTCTAGCAAATGAAATGGCACCACTATTAAATGCAAAAAGATTAAATGCAGACGAGGTAAGAAAAGCTGCAAACGATTGGGATTTTTCCGAAGAGGGAAGAGTAAGACAGGCAAAAAGAATGGCTGAGGCAGCTTTAAAATTAAAAGCAGATGGTCATTATGTAATTGCAGATTTTATTGCACCAACTCCCGAAGCAAGAAGTTTGTTTCCAGCAGATTTTAGAGTGTGGGTCGATACAATTAAAGAAGGAAGATTTGAAGACACTAATCAGATGTTTGTTAATCCTAAGAATTTTGATTTTCATGTAACAACTCAGGATGCAAAAAATTGGGCACCAAAAATAATAGAGGAGATAAAAAAATGACACACAAATGGGATAACAAAAAACCAACAGCACAAATGCTAGGAAGATGGCAACCTTTTCACGATGGACATTACACTTTGTTTAAAGAAATTATTAAAAAAACTGGACAAGTTTGTATTCAAATTAGAGATGTACAAGGTGTAGACGATAATCCTTTTGATTTTGAAACCGTTAAAAAAAATATTGAAGACAGATTAAATCCTGAATTTGAAGGACAATTTAAAATAATGTTAGTACCTAATATTACAAATATTTGTTATGGTAGAGGAGTTGGATATAAGATTGAGGAAATAGTTTTGGATGAAGAAACTCAAAAAATATCAGCTACTAAGATAAGAGCAAAAATGAGAGAAGAAGGAAAGTTAAAATAAACTTAAATGAACGATAGACTTAAGACTATTGTAGATTTAGAAAAATATCCAATATACGATTTAAATTCACCAATAATTAAAAATCTAATTAAAAAATGTAAAGAAGAACTTGATCAATATAGTTGTTCAACAATTCCAAATTTTATTTTACCTAAATCACTTAAGGTAATGAATTCTGAGTTAGAAAAACAATTAGATGAAGTTTACATGTCTAAAGAAAGTATAAACGCATACTTGTATGCGAAGGACGATCCTTCGTTACCAAAAGATCATCCAAAAAGAACTTTTATGAATAGATATAATGGATATTTAAATTCAGATTGTTTTCCAAAAGACTCTGAAATGAAATATCTTTACGAAACTGAAGAACTTTTAAAATTTGTATCTGCTTGTTTAGGCGTCTCACCTATTTACAGATGGGCGGATCCTTTAGCATGTCATGCGTATAATGTTATGAAACCAGATGGGGTACTCCCATGGCATTTTGATAGTTGTGAATTTACACTTAGTTTAATGATACAAAAACCTGAGAAGGGAGGAATATTTGAGTACTGTCCAAATATTAGAGAACCAGGAAATGAAAATTTCGAAGAAGTTCAAAAAGTTATAACAGGAGATAGAACTAGAGTGAGACAATTGAAATTAGAGCCAGGAGATTTGCAAATATTTAAAGGTAGATTTACTTTGCATAGAGTAACAAAAGTTGAAGGCCAAAAATCAAGATATATGTGTATTCCTGCTTATGTTTTGGATCCATGGAGAGTTAATACACCAGAACATTCCAAAGCTATTTATGGCAAAGTTTTACCAATTCATATAGAAAGAAATCAGGCTAGATCCGATGGATTAACTGATTAAATGACTAGTAACATTAAAATTAAAAAAAATAACAACGAGGTTTCATCAATTATTATTGATGAACCAAAAACTTATAACTCTTTATCATTCAAAAATCTTTCAGATTTATTAAAGGCATTAAAAAAATTAGATGCCGATAAAAAAGTTAAAGTAATAATATTAGAGGGTGCTGGTAAAGGGTTTAGTGCAGGTCATAATTTGAAAGAAGTTAGAGGTCTAAAAAAGAGAGATAAATATTTAAAATTATTTAATCTTTGTTCAAAAGTAATGCTTAAAATTGTTGAAGGTAGAAAACCTGTAATTGCTAAAGTTCATGGAGCTGCATTTGCAGCTGGCTGTCAATTGGTTGCAAGTTGTGATTTAGCTTATAGCACTAAGGACGCATTGTTTGCTACTCCTGGTGTAAATATTGGTTTGTTTTGTAGTACACCTATGGTTGCTGTCAGTAGAAAGATAAATCGAAAACCTATGATGAAGATGTTGCTAACCGGAGAACCTATCAATGCAAATTATGCAAAAGAAATAGGGTTGATAAATGATAATTTTTCAAAAGCCAAATTAAACAACGAAGTCTTAAAAGTAGCAAATAAAATTGCTTCTAAATCTAATTTAACAATAAAAATTGGAAAGCAAGCTTTTTACAAACAATTAGAAATGCCATTAAGAAAAGCTTACTCTTATACAAGCAAGATGATGACTCTTAACATGATGGCAATGGATGCAAAAGAGGGAATTTCTGCATTCCTCGAAAAACGAAAACCAAAATGGAAAAATAAATAATGATAAAAAATGTTTTAATAGTAGTTTTTATTATTATTGGTGCATTAGTAATTTATAATTTTAAAGATCATAATCAAAAAAGAGCAATAGATGCATGTATTGCTGGTAGCCAAAAACTAGAAAAACCAATGACAGTTCCTGAAGCTAAAATATTTTGTGAAGAACAAATTAAAAATAAAAAATGAGTGATATCAAAGAAGTTCTTTCTAAATATAAATCAATTGCAATGGTAGGAGTTAGTAACGATCCAACAAAAGCATCAACTATAGTTATGAAATATATGCAAAAATATGGATTTAAAGTTTATCCAGTCAATCCTAGAGCTGAGGGTCAAAAAATTTTAGGAGAAGAAGTTTTTGCTAAAATATCTGATATTAATGATCAGGTTGATATTGTAGATGTTTTTAGACCATCAAAAGAAGTTTATGCTATTGCAGAAGATGTAGTTAAAATTGGTGCTAAAGTTTTATGGTTACAGCTCGGTATACGAGACGAAAAAGCAAAAGAATTGATGGAAAAAAATGATATTAAGTATATTGAAAATAAATGTACTAAAATGGAATATCAAAAATATTTTTTAAAAGTTAGACAAGCTTTTCCAGTTTTAAGTGACTAATGAGTAAAATAATTAAATTTTTAGACAGCACATTTTTAGATTTGGGTCGTCAATTTAAATGGACTTATCTACCTCCATTAATGGTTTATATGGCTGCAGGTATTTCTGGTTTAACAGGTATTGTTGGTACATTTTTTGTTAAAGATTATTTAAACTTATCAGCAGCATTTTTAGCAGGCCTAGGTTTTTGGGCTGGAATTCCCTGGGCATTAAAAATGCCGTTAGGACATTTAGTAGATCTTATCTGGGAGAGAAAAAATTACATGGTCTACTTTGGAGCTTCATTGATAGCTCTTAGTTTACTAATTATGTATGGATTGATTATTCATACTGAAGATATGTCCCAGGTATTTTCGGTAGAAACATGGTTTGTGATAAGTGTGATTTTAGCTCCAGTTGGTTATGTGGTTCAGGATGTTGTAGCCGATGCTATGACAGTTGAGGCAGTTCCTTTGGTTGATGAAACAGGAAATGATTATTCTAAAGATCAAATAAAAATAATGCATACAACAATGCAGACACTTGGAAGGTTTGCTATTATTGGTGGCACAGTACTTGTTGCATTAGTTAATGTAATTTTGTTTAGGGATGTGGAAAGCCTAGAGCAGGCCGACAAGATAGATTTATACGGAACTATCTACATTTATGCTCTTATAATACCTTTAGTTTCTATACTTGGTGTAATTTTAGCTAATTATTTAAGACATAAAAAAATACAAACTTTAAAATCTAAAGGTCTTGAATTTAAAGATGAAAGAGGTAACGAAAAAACAAAAATAAACTGGTGGATATTAGGAGGGAGTTTAGTTTTTGTTATTTTCACATTGTCTATTGGTTCTTTTAAAGTTCCGTTTGCACAAGAAATTGTTTTTATAGGTTCAGTTATAATCATTTTGTTTTTAATGTTTAAACTTATTAAGGAATTACCTCAGGAACTACGATTAACAATTGTAGGTACAGCAGTAATTATTTTTGTATTTAGAGCCATGCCGGGTCCTGGCCCTGGTTTAACTTGGTTTGAAATTGACGAACTTGGATTTAATGAGCAATTTTTCTCTATTTTATCACTACTCGCGTCGATTTTAACATTGGCTGGTATTGTTTTATTAAGACCATTTATGGCAAACAATTCAATTGCTAAAATAATTGTAGTTCTAAGTATTGCGGGTGCGATTTTGTTTTTACCAAGTGTTGGTATGTATTATGGTTTTCATAATTGGACAGCTTCGTTAACAGGCGGGGTAGTTGATGCAAAGTTTATTGCATTAATTAATACTGCATTAGAGTCTCCTCTTGGGCAAGTATCAATGATACCTTTACTCGCCTGGATAGCAAAAAATGCTCCAGCTCATTTAAAAGCAACTTTTTTTGCAGTTTTTGCATCTTTTACAAATCTAGCATTATCAGCGAGTGCGTTAGGAACAAAATATTTAAATGAAATATTTACTGTAACAAGAGAGGTTAAAGATAAGGTTTCTGGTGAAATACAAACCACAGCAGATTATTCTGAACTTGGAATTTTATTGATAGTTGTAACACTTTTAACTTTAATTCTTCCAATTGTATTTGTATTTATAATTAATAATAGTAAATACAAAACTACAGAATAAAAATTTTATAAAATGAAAAAAATTTTCTTAGTCTATGGACACTACAATAATAATTCATTTAATGCAGCAATTCGAGATGAATTTGTTAAACAATCAAAAGTAAATGGAAATCAAGTTGATGTTGTTGATTTATATAAAGAGAAATTTGATCCTGTTTTTGCTGGAGAGGAACCTGATCAAGAAGTTTTAGATCATAGAAAAAGAATCGAAGAAAGCGATACAATTGTTTTAATTGCTCCAATTTGGAATTTTAGGATGCCAGCGATAGTTGAGGGTTGGATAGATAAAGTTTTAGCCCCACCTTGGGCGTTTAGATTTAAACAGTTAGTTGGAAATTACGGTTATCCAATTGGAAACTTAAGAGATAAAAAAGCTATAATATTCTGCACATATGGTTCACCAAGGTTAGCAATTACAACTTTTTTTTTAAACTTGCCAATTAGAAGATTAAAAAGAGGGGTATTTCATATGTGTGGCATATATAACATTGTCTATAGAAGATATTTTGCAGTACCATTTGTTAGTGATGCAAAGAGACAAGAATTCTTAAATGATGTTAGAAAAACTGCTAATAATCTTTAAAGCTGTAATTTTATTTTTTTTCCTTATTTCATTTTCTTACGCTGAATTATTAAACCCCAATAGCACTATAGGTCCGAAAGAGGTTATTAAAATTCAATTGAGTGGGCTTCAACAAAATGATCTTGGATATAAAGATAGTGGTATAGAACAAACTTGGAAATTTGCTCACCCAAATAATAAAAGAGTAACAGGACCATTAAGCAACTTTAAGATGATGATAAAAAGCGACTCTTACGGGATGATGATTAACCACCTAAGTCACACAATCACTGAACTTGGAAGTAGTGACAAATGGGCTCAATTTGAAGTTATCATTCTTGATAAGGATAAAATTTATCACAAATTCAATTGGCAAGTCGAAAAGTACACCTCAGAGGGAACTTTGAAAGACTGTTGGTTAACCACAATGGTATCTAGTCCAATCCCTCTTGGAAGCTCAATTTGATTGTCCACATATACATTTTTGTTTCGTAACAATTAAAAATTTAGTAGGAATCGCAGAATGAAAACAAAAACTAAAGTTGTAGTAGTTGGTGGAGGAGTTGTAGGGGTAAGTGCCCTTTATCATTTAGCAAAAAAGGGCTGGTCTGATGTTGTTCTAGTTGAAAGAAAAGAGTTAACTTCGGGATCAACTTGGCACGCAGCAGGACTACTACCTTTATTTAATATGAGTTATTCAGTTGGACAACTTCATAAATATGCAGTTAATCTTTACAAAACATTAGAAGAAGAAACTGGAAAAAATGTTGGCTTTAGTGTTGTTTCAAATATTCGTCTAGCAAGTACAAAAGATAGAATGGATGAATACCATCAATACGCAGGTGTCGCTCGAACTATCGGAGTAGAAGTTAAATTTTTGAAACCAGAACAAGTAAAAGAAATTTGGCCATTATGTCATACAGATGATTTAGTTGGCGCAATACAACACCCTGAGGATGGATATATTCAACCAGCAGATTTAACACAAGCATTAGCAACAGGTGCAAGAAATAGAGGAGCAGAAATTTATAGAAACACAACTGTCCTATCAATGAGGCAAACTAAAGATGGATGGATTGTGGAAACAGATAAGGGATCAATAGAGTGCGAACATGTTATTTCTTGTTCTGGAAATTTTGCAAGACAAACAGGTGAAATGGTAGGACTAGATATTCCAGTAATACCTGTTGAACATCAATACATTGTTACAGAACCACATCCTGCAATTCAAAAAAGAAAAAAAGATGGATTACCAGAAATGGGAGTCTTAAGAGATAGTGATAGCAGATGGTATATGAGAGAAGAGGCTGGAGGATTAATTTTAGGCCCTTACGAAGATGGTGCACCAGCTTGTTATGTAGAGGGGCCATCAAAAAATTCAGAATATGAATTATTTCAAGAAGACTTAGACAGATTAGCTCCACACATTGAGGGAGCAATTCATAGAGTTCCTGCATTTGGAGAGGTTGGGGTAAAAAAAGTTTATAACGGAGCAATCTGTTATACACCTGATGGAAATCCAATTGTTGGTCCTGCTTGGGGACTTAAGAATTTTTGGATTAATGAAGGACATAGTTTTGGAATTACTGCAGCAGGTGGTGCAGGTTGGCAATTAGCAGAGTGGATCGTTGATGGTGAACCTACAATTGATATGTTGGGAGTTGAACCAAGACGTTACGGAAATTATGCAACTAAATCTTATTTGAAAGCAAAAAATGAAGAAGCATATAGCCATGTATTTATTGTTCACTATCCAGATGAAGAAAGACCAGCGGCAAGACCATTAAGAACAGCTCCTTGTTATGAACGAATGAAAAATTTAGGCGCTGTGTTTGGTCAGAAGTTTGGATGGGAAAGACCTAATTTTTTTGCAACAGATGGAATGGAGCAAAAAGATGACTGGTCATTTAGAAGATCAAAATGGTTTGATGCAATTAAAAAAGAGTGTCAAAATGTTAAGGAAAACGTAGGTCTTTTAGATATGACTGCGTTTGCAAAATGTAGAATTAGGGGACCTAAAGCAGAAGAATTTTTAGATTATTTAGTTGCAAACAAACTTCCTAAGAAAATTGGAAGAATAAATTTATGTCATGCGTTGAACACTAAAGGTGGAGTGCATTCAGAATTTACAATAATGAAAGAAGCGGAAAATAGTTATTATCTAGTTTCTGCTGGAGCAAATTTAAGATTAGACCATGATTGGATACAAAAATGGATGCCAGATGATGGATCTGTAATATTTGAAGATCTAACAAATAGTACAGGAGTTCTGGTAGTAGCTGGTCCAAAAGCAAGACAATTAATGCAAAAGGTTTCAACAGACGATTTTTCTAATGAAAATTTCAAATGGTTGACTGCTAAAAATGTTAACGTTGGATATGCTCCAGTAAATGCAATGAGAGTAAACTTTGTAGGAGAGCTTGGTTGGGAATTACATCATCCAATTGAATATCAAAATCATATTTTTGATAAATTAATGGAAGCAGGAAAAGATTTAGGAATTAAACCTTTTGGAATTAGGGCAATGAATAGTTTAAGAGTAGAAAAATCTTATAAACTAGTTGGCACAGAATTATCAATTGAATATTCACCATATGAGTCTGGTCTTGATAGATTTGTTCACCCAAATAAAGGAAACTTTATTGGATTAGAGGCACTTAATAAATGGAGAGAAAAAGGTTTTGATAATAAATTAGTTACTTTAGAGGTTCATAACACTAAAGACGCTGATGTGCTTGGAAATAACCCAATTTTTAAAGACGGAAAAGTTGTTGGAAGAGCAACTGGAGGTGAATTTGGATTTAGATTAGATAAATCAATAGCTCTTGCAATGGTTAAGCCAGATTGTTCAAATGTGGGCGACAAATTACAAGTTGATATATTAGGTGAAATGTACGACGCTACTGTCTTAGATGAGAGTCCATACGACTCAGAAAATAATTTATTGAGAGCTTAATGAAAATTTTAGTAGCTGTAAAAAGAGTTATTGATTACAACGTTCAAATAAGAGTTAAAGAAGACGGAACGGGTGTAGTTACTGACAATGTTAAAATGTCAACCAATCCCCCTGATGATAATGCAATAGAAGAAGCTGTAAAAATTAAAGAGGCAGGCAATGCTACAGAAGTAGTTGCAGTAACTGTCGGTGAAGAAAAAGCTCAAGAAACTGTTAGGAAAGCTTTAGCGGTTGGTGCGGACAGAGGTATTCATGTGAAAGTCGATGGAATTTTAGAACCACTCGCTGTTTCAAAAATTTTACAAAAAATAGTAGATAAAGAAAAACCAGATTTAGTATTTATGGGTAAACAAGCAATAGACGATGATTGTAATCAAACAGGCCAAATGTTGAGTGCTTTATTAAATTGGCCACAAGCAACATTTGCCTCAAAGATCGATGTTAAAGATAATAAATTAGAAGTAACTAGAGAAATAGATGAAGGTCTTGAAACAATTGAAATAAATGTTCCAGCTATTGTAACTTGTGATCTTAGGCTGAATGAACCAAGATATGCATCACTACCAAATATAATGAAGGCTAAGAAAAAACCTATAGAGGAAATTGCTGCTTCTGATTTAGGCGTAGATGTGTCACCAAGATTAGAACAATTAAAAGTAGAGGAACCTCCAAAAAGAAAAGCAGGTATAAAAGTAGCAAATGTTGCTGAATTAGTTCAAAAGTTAAAAAATGAGGCGAAGGTAATTTAATGGCAGTTTTACTTATAGCGGAACACAATAATAAAGAATTAAGACCATTTACTCTTAATGCAGCTACAGCAGCATCTCAAATTAATTCAGATGTTCATGCTGTAATTATTGGTCAAAATTCTGCAGATGCTGCAAAACAATTATCTGAACTTCCAGTAGTAAAAAAAGTATTGAGTGTAGAAGGAGCTCACTATGAAAACTTCACAGCAGAAAATTTTGCTCCAGTGATTGTTAAACTAGCAGAAAATTATTCTCACATTGTTTGTTCAGCAAATACATTTGGAAAAAATTTGATGCCACGAATTGCAGCTTATCTTGACACATCGCAAGTAAGTGACATCATTAAAGTAATATCACCAGATACTTTTTTAAGGCCAATTTATGCCGGTAACGCTTTTGCAACAATTAAGAGCAATGATGCTAAAAAGTGCGTTACAATCAGACCCACTTCTTTCGATCCATGTGAGAGCACAGGTGGATCAGCTCCAATTGAAAAATTTGATGCCAGTGAAGAGTTTTCAAATACAAAATTTATCAAAAGAGAAGAAATTAAATCTGATAGACCTGAGCTTGGAACAGCAAGAATTGTTGTATCAGGTGGCAGAGGAATGCAAAGTGGGGACAATTTTAAATTAATTACAGAAATTGCTGACAAATTAGGTGCAGCAATTGGAGCATCAAGAGCAGCAGTAGATGCTGGATATATAAGTAATGATCATCAAGTAGGTCAAACAGGAAAAGTGGTAGTACCAGATTTATATATCGCTGTTGGAATTTCAGGTGCTATTCAACATTTAGCAGGAATGAAGGAAAGTAAAGTTATAGTTGCAATTAATAAAGATGGTGAAGCTCCAATCTTCAGTGTTGCAGATTATGGACTTGAAGCTGATTTATTTGAGGCACTGCCTCAGTTTATGGAAGAGCTGAACAAATTAAACACTATACAAAAATAATCCTTACAGTTAAAAACTAGAGTATGTCTAGAGAATCAATGGAATATGATGTTGTAATCATTGGTGGAGGACCATCAGGATTATCAACTGCAATAAAGTTAAAACAATTAGATCCAAATCTAAATGTTTGTTTATTAGAAAAAGCATCAGAGATTGGAGCTCATATTTTAAGTGGAAATGTATTTGAAACGCGTGCTTTAGATGAATTACTTCCAAATTGGAGAGAATTAAATTCTCCTATCAAAACAAAAGTAACTAAAGAAAAATTTTTATTTTTAGGAAAAACCAAATCTTTAAGTTGGCCAACTTGGCTCCTACCTGCGGTGCAACAAAATCATAAAAATTATATTATTAGTCTTGCAAATTTATGTAGATGGCTTGCTGAACAAGCTGAAAATTTAGGTGTAGAAATCTTTCCAGGATTTCCAGCAAGTGAAATTTTATATAACGAAGATGGATCTGTTAAAGGTGTTGCAACTCAAGATATGGGCATAGATAAAGATGGTAATAAAAAAGATAGTTTTGAACCTGGTATTGAACTTTTAGGTAAAGTAACTGTTTTTGCAGAAGGTTGCAGAGGCCACTTAGGCAAACAACTTATTGAAAAATTTGAATTAAACAAAGGTAAAGATCCTCAACAATATGGAATTGGTTTTAAAGAAATTTGGGAAATAGAGGATAAAAATCATGAAGAAGGCTTAGTTATGCATACAGCTGGATGGCCATTAGATAACAATACATATGGTGGTAGTTTTATGTATCATGCAGAAAATAAACAAGTTTTTCTGGGCTATGTAATTGGTCTAGATTACAAAAATCCACATTTATCACCTTATGATGAATTTCAGAGGTTTAAAACACATCCAGCAATTAAAAAAATTATAGAAGGTGGAAAAAGAATTTCTTACGGCGCAAGAGCTTTGATTGAAGGTGGATTTCAAAGTTTACCAAAGATGTTTATGCCTGGAGCACTACTAGTTGGATGTGACGCTGGAACTTTAAATATGCCAAAAATAAAGGGTTCTCATACAGCTATGAAAAGCGGAATAATTGCAGCTGAAACCATTAATGAACATTTAAAAGAAAACAAAGATTTATCCATTTATGAAGATAAATTTAGAAATAGCTGGTTACATAAAGAGCTTTATGAAGCTCGAAACGTAAAACCTAGTTTTAGTTGGGGACTAATTTTAGGAATTATCTTTACAGGGATTGATCAAATTTTATTTAGAGGAAAACTTCCTTTTACTTTAAAACATAAACATGCTGATCATGAAACATTAAAACCAGCAAATCAAATGCCCAAAATAGATTATCCAAAATATGATAATGTAATAACTTTTGATAAAACAAGTTCAGTTTATCTAACAGGAACTAATCATGCTGATAATCAACCGGTTCATTTAAAACTTACAGATCCTAATTTGCCAATTAATTATACTTTAGAAATGTTTGATGAACCTGCTCAAAGATATTGTCCTGCAGGGGTTTATGAGGTTCAAAAAGAAAATGATGTAAATAAATTTGTGATCAATTCTCAAAATTGTATTCATTGTAAAACTTGTGATATTAAAGAACCATCTCAAAATATTACTTGGGTAACTCCAGAGGGTAGTGGTGGTCCAAGATATGGAAATATGTAATTAAGATAAATCTATTGCAAACTTCTTCAAAGTTTCGATAGGAATATGTTTTAGAGTATTTTTATGAGTTCTTTTTAGGAATATTGGACAACCTTTACCTGCTTCAACAGCCTTAGCGTACCAACTAGCACACACGCACCAACCATCTCCATCTTTTAATCCTGGAAAACCAAATTCTGGATGTGGAGTAATCAAATCATTTCCTGCTTCTTTTAACCATTCCAAAAACTCAGTTGTTACTTTTGCACAAACTGTATGAATGCCATGATCATTTTCATCAGTGTTACAACAACCATCACGAAACCAACCTGTTAAAGGATCATTTGAGCATGCTTCCAGTTCTTCACCTAGAACATTTTGTTGTTGTTTATTCATTAATTTTTTTTGTTAGTTAGTATTGTAAATCTTATCATCTATTCTTGCATTAAATGAAACAGATCTTCTTTCGTCTTTTCCATAAAAAGGAAATACTGAATGCATCATATAATTTGGAAAAAAATAAAAATCACCCACTTTTGGTTTTATATTAATTATTGATGATGAATTAAACATTTTGCTTCCATGAATTAATGATAAATTACCATTTACATTATTTTTTTTTACAGACTGAAACGTTTCACCAAAAGTCTCAGGAAGTTTTAAATATCCAACACCAGAGATATGGCCCCCATGCCAATGAATAGGATTATATTCATTTTCAAATTGTCTTACTATCCAGCTAGAAATAATATTGAATTCTGTAATTTTTTTATTCTCAGTTATTTCTATCCATCTACTTGTTTTGCTAGCTAGAAAATTTAAAAATCCAGATTCTTCCATTATATTTTTTTCAAGTTTGAATTCTTGTTTTACATTTCCAGCTAAGTTGTTTCCATTATCTAATTCTTTTGATTTTTTATCGTCTTCTATTATTTGATCTACATAATCATTTAGTTTTTCAATTATAATTTTTGGTAGTTCTACTTTTGCAATACTTGGACCAAATGGTCTAATAATATTTATTTTATCCTCTGACATAAATTAAATATTTTTAAATTTTTGTTGGGTTCGGTTGTCCTTTATAAACTTCTTCGGGATCAAATTTTTTTTCTTTTTCAAGAAATTCCATTTCAACTTTTCTTCCGTTTTCTATTGGTCCCATGGGAATTGATCTATAAAAACATGATCTATAACCAACATGACAGCTAGCTCCATCACCGATATCAACTGTTAACCATACTGAGTCTTGATCATCATCAATTCTTATTTCAGTAACCTTTTGCGTAAAACCGCTTGTTTTACCCTTGTGCCAAATAGCTTTTCTCGATCTACTAAAATAGTGTGCTTCTTTAGTTTCAATTGTCTTTTTAAGAGCTTCTACATTCATATATCCATGCATCAATATATCTTTTGTCTTTGAACACATAGTAATGACTGGGATTAAACCATCATTATCAAATTTTGGTGATAGAAGATTTCCCTCTTCAATATCGTAGATATTTTCTCTTTTTTTGAACATATGCGGTGATTATGTAGCACATATATGAATATATTAAATATTTTTAAATTGAAGTAATTACTGTATAAAAAAGCGCTATGAAATTAGTAAAAGACACAGATGACAAAAGTTTAGACACAAAGCAGGTTTCAGACAAAGAAGCTGAAGACGCTTTTAGAACTATTCTTTCTTGGATGGGTGAAGATCCAAGCAGAGAAGGTTTATTAGAAACTCCTAAGAGAGTGGTAAAAGCTTTTAAAGAATATTTCAAGGGTTACAAAGAAGATCCAAATAAAATCTTAGACAAAACTTTTGGTGATGTTGAGGGTTATGATGACATGGTTGTTCAAAAAAATATTTCAGTGCAAAGTCATTGTGAACATCATATGGCTCCAATTATTGGAAAAGCACACGTAGCTTATATTCCAAAAGAAAGAGTTGTAGGATTAAGTAAGTTAGCAAGAGTAGTTGAAGTTTTCTCAAAAAGATTACAAACCCAAGAGAGACTTACAATGCAGATAGCAAACACTTTAATGGAATCATTAGAAGCCAAAGGAGTTGCAGTAACTATTGATTCAACTCATCAGTGTATGACAATGAGAGGTATTAAAAAAGAACAAGCAACTACGGTTACAAATTACTACTTAGGCCAATTCAAAGAAGATTTAAGTTATCAAAATAGATATTTACGATTTATCAGCACTACGTTAAAAGATTAGTGTGTCGGATCAATTCAAAGCAATAGTCCTTAACCAAGAAGGTAAAAATTTTTCCCGTGAAGTAAAATCTTTAGATAAAAATTTCCTAAAACATGGAGATGTAACTGTAAAAGTAGATTATTCAGACTTAAACTTTAAAGATGGAATGATTTTAAAGAATGGAGGAAGATTAGTTAAAGAATATCCTCATATTCCAGGAATAGATTTTTCTGGAACTGTTATTCAAAGCGATAATCCAAAGTTTAAAGAAGGTGATGAAGTAATACTTACTGGTTTTAGAGTGGGAGAAGTTTTTTTTGGAGGGTTTTCACAAATTTCAAAAGTAAGTGGAGACTTTTTAGTTAAAAAACCAGAGAGTTTAACTAGCAAACAAGCAATGATTTTAGGAACAGCAGGTTTAACCTCTTTAATGAGTGCATTTGCTATTCAAGCAAGAGAAAGTATTTTATTAGGAGAAAAAGTTAACGATGTTTTAGTAACTGGTGCAACAGGCGGAGTTGGAAGTTTAGCAGTTATGGCTTTAACTAAATTAGGTTATAACGTTACTGCAGTAACAGGAAAAGATTCTAAGTCAGACTATTTAAAATCATTAGGTGCTAAAAACATTATAAATAGGGCTGAATTTGATAAAGATCCGAGACCAATAGACAAAGGTTTATGGGATGGAGTAGTTGATACTGTAGGTGGAAAAATTTTAGCAAACGCAATAGCTCAAACAAAATCAAATGGAATTATAGCAGTTTGTGGAAATGCAAACAGCAATGAGCTTAATACAAATTTACTTCCGTTTATGTTAAGAGGTATAAAAGTTTGGGGAATGGACTCTGCTAACTGCAGTATAAAGAGAAGGGAATTTATTTGGGGAGAAGCATCTAAATTAATTGATTTCGATTTAATTGAAAAATCAGTTTTAACTGTTAGCTTGGAGGAATTAATTGAAACTTATCCAAAAATTTTAAAAGGTGAAATTGCTGGAAGAGTATTAGTTGATTTAAATAAATAATGGATTGGGATAAATTAAAAATTTTTCATGCTGTAGCAGAAGCAGGCAGTTTTACTAACGCTACTATTAACTTAAATCTCAGTCAATCAGCAATTAGCAGACAAATTCAATCATTAGAACAAGATTTAAAAGTACAATTGTTCGAAAGACACGCTAGAGGATTAACACTTACAGAAAATGGTGAATATGTCTTTAAAACAGCCCATGAAGTAATAAGCAAACTAAAAGAAGTTGAAACCTCATTAGGAGACCAAAAAAGTAAGCCAACAGGTAAATTAACAATTACTACTGTTAGAAGTTTTGGAACGCACTGGTTAACACCAAGAATTCAAGAATTTATGAGACTTAACCCAGAAATTGAAATAGAATTAGTTTTTGATGACAAAGAATTAGATTTAAGTACTCGACAAGCTGATATTGGGATTTTTATGAGAAGACCAAAGCAGCTCAATTATATTCAAAAGAAATTAGTTGATATTAAGTATTATATTTATGGATCAAATAAATATTTAGAAAAAAATGGAATGCCAAAAACAGTTAATGATTTAAATAAACATAAGTTTATTTCTTTTGGAAAAGGTGCTCCGTCACCAGTTTACAATCCTGATTGGGCATTAAAAATAGGTATGCATGATGGAAAGAAAAGAAAATCTATTATGAAAGTAAATAGTGTAAGCGGATTACTGTATGGTGTTGAATCTGGAGTTGGATTGGCTGCACTACCTGAATATTTGGTGTCGAATACAAGCAATATAATTAAAGTGCTTCCAAAAGTAGAAGGACCAATAACTGAAGCACATTTTGTTTATCCTCAATCATTAAAAAACACAGCTAGAGTTCAAGCTTTCAGAAATTTCTTATTCAGTAAAATTGGCGACTGGAAATAGAAAATTGCCAAAAACCCCTTAAATTATTAATAAATCTACATCTGCGACACTATTGCGATTGATAATCATTCTCATTGAGAATAGTTCTCATTCTCAACAATAACGTAATAATTTAAGGAGTTTAATGAGAAAATTATCAATTTTGGCGTTAATTACATCTTTATTCTTATCAACTTTTGCGATTGCGAATGAGGTAAATGTATTTAATGCAAGACATTATAAGGCTGATGCTGAAATGTATGGAAAATTTACAGCAGCTACAGGAATTAAAGTAAATTTAATTAATGGTAAATCAGGAGCTTTAGAAAAAAGAATAGCCGAAGAAGGAGCAGATTCTTCAGCTGATTTATATATCACTGCCGATGCTGGAAGATGTGGCGCTATGGATGCAAAAGGTTTGCTTCAAGGTGGTTTATCATCTGCAACAATTAAAGCGTCTGTTCCAAAAAACTTTAGAACTAACAAATGGGTTGGAGTAGCAAAAAGAGCAAGAATTATCTATTACTCACCTGAAAGAGTTAGTGGTGCTGAGTTGTCAGGTTTAACTTATGAAGGTTTAGCTGATCCAAAATGGAAAGGTAGACTAGTAATAAGAAAATCTAGTAACATTTATAATAAATCACTTGTAGCTTCATTAATTGCAAATAATGGAAAAAAAGCTACAGCCGAATGGGCAAAAGGTGTTGTCTCTAATATGGCAAGAGAGCCAAAAGGAAACGATAGAGCTCAAATCATGGCTGTTGCAGCAGGAGAAGCTGATATTGCTGTAGCTAATACTTATTATTTAGCACTTATGCTTTCAGGTAAAAAAGGTGCTGAACAACAAGAAGCTGCAAAAAAAGTAAAAGCGTTTTTCCCCAATCAAAATGATAGAGGAACACATATGAATATTAGCTGTGCTGCTTTAGTTAAAGGTGCGCCTAACAAAGCAAATGCAATTGCACTTGTTGACTTTTTATTATCACCAGAATCTCAGGAACACTTTACGAATAATACGTTTGAGTTCCCTATGATTGGTGGTGTCTCTCCAAGTCCATTAGTAGTAAATAATTTAGGGCTAGATTTTAAACAAGATTTAGCAACTAAAGTTTCAACTTATGGAAAAAATCAAGCTGCTGCATTAGAAGTTATGACAGCTGCTGGTTGGAAGTAACATATAGTGAAAAAGAATTTATTTAATTTTGATTTAAGTAATTCTTCTGTAATGGGCGGTTCACTTGAGGGTCAGATAACATGTGAACCATGCTCATCAGAGTGTGAAAAGATTAAAAGAAAAATAAATAATAGAAAATTATCTGAGATTGAAAAAGACGAGGCTCTAGACATCCTCACTCCTTTTAAATGATGATATATTTCTTTTTAGACGGTGCCCACGTCACTCTCCTTTAGGATCTTTACCCTTTCCTAAAAATTGTCGTGGGCATTAAAAAAATATGATTGAAGGATTTAAAATACCCCAAGTAACTTTTAGAATTAGAGAAGGTGATACTTCGGACAACGAAATTGCATGTGCTATTGGTGGGAAGTGGACAAATAAATCTACTGATGATTTTTTTAAAAATAAAAGAGTAATTTTATTTAGTTTACCTGGTGCATTCACACCTACATGTTCCTCTCAACAATTACCTGGATTTGAAAAAAATGCTGATGAATTAAAAAAACTAGGTATCGATGATATTTACTGTTGCTCAGTAAATGACTCTTATGTAATGAATGCTTGGGCAAAAAAAATGAGTATTTCTAAAGTCAAAGTAATACCAGATGGATCAGGACTTTTTACAAAATATATGGGGATGTTGATTTCTAAAGACCATGATGGATTTGGCCAAAGAAGTTGGAGATACATGGCAGTTATTAATGATGGTATTGTTGAAAAATGGTGGCAAGAACCAGGAATTAATAATTCAGGTTCTGATGATGATCCATATACAGAAACAACACCAGAAAACACACTAAAATACCTTTCTGCATCAAAGTAAAATAATATTAAAAAAATTTTTTTATACTATAAGACCCTTAATGGTAAAAAATTTAAATATTTGGTTTCTCTCATCCCTATTGATTTCTGTAGGTGTGTTAATTCCAATAGTTACTGTTTTTTTTAGTTTTTTTGAGGAAACTTCAAATTATTATCAAATTTTAAAAGATACTTTTTTATTTGAATATATTTTTAATTCTTTTGTTTTATTGATTTGTGTTTTGGTCTTAACTTTCATAATAGGAACCACTTGCGCGTATTTAGTCTCATTTTATAAATTTCCTTTTAGTGATTTTTTTAAATGGGCACTTATACTTTCTTTTGCTGTACCTCCGTATATTTATGCATATTCACTTACAGCTTTTTTTGAAAATTATGGAACAGCTTTTACAATCTTAACAAATTTATTTGGAGAGGGGGAATACAATAAACATATTCCAAAGTTTGATGGTCTTATTGGAGCAGTATTTTCCCTTTCATTTTCACTATATGCCTACGTATATATTCTTTCTAGAGCTTCATTTTTATATCAATCTCAAAATTTAATTGATCTAGGAAAAAGTTTAGGATTTTCAAAATTTAAATCTTTATATTCATTAATACTTCCAGCTGCTAGACCAGCTATAGTCGCTGGATTGTCTCTTGTTGCAATGGAGACTTTAGCAGAATTTGGTGCAGTTGATTTTTTCTCAATAAATACTTTAACTACTGGAATTTATAATTCTTGGATTACATTTGATGATTTAGCTTTTTCAAATAGGTTATCATTTTTCTTACTTATATTTATATTTGCGTGTTTTATAATCGAAAATTACTCTAGAAAAAAAGCTAAATATCATTTTAATTCAAGGGGTGGATTTAAACAAAAAGAAAAAATTAAATTAAGTGGAAAAAAATCTTTTTTTGCATTTTTGTTTTGTTTTATTATTTTCCTTTTAAGTTTTTTATTTCCTTTAAGCCAAATGTTATATTGGACAATTAAATTTCCAGAAAATCTTTTTGATATCGATGTAATTTCACTTACTTTAAATACAATTTATTTGGTGATTTTATCTAGCATAGTCTTGATTTTGTTTTCTTTAATTTCAAATTATGGAAATAGAGTATCTAGAAATAAGGTTTTAAATTTTTTATCAACTATATCCATATCAGGTTATGCTATACCAGGTGTTATTTTAGCAGTAGCATTTATTTCATTTATTGCCTGGTTTGATGAAAATATTGTGAAGAGCTTAGGTTTTTTATCTATTAAAAAAATCTTTATTGGCTCAGTTCTTGGGCTAGTTTTGGTATACTTTGTCAGATTTTATTCACTAGCATTCAATGGAATAAAGTCAGGTTATGAAAAAATTAATATCTCAGTTGATGAAAGCTCATATCTACTTGGATACTCCAAAAAGAAAACTTTTATGAATATTCATGTACCTTTCTTAAGAAATTCTCTTTTATTTGTTGGAATACTAATTTCTTTAGAAATAATAAGAGAATTGCCAATCACTTTGATTTTAAGACCTTTTAATTTTGAAACATTTGCAACTACAGCTTATATATCTGCTTCAGAAGACTTATTAGAAGCTGCAGCTGTTCCTTCATTATTTTTAATTTTGATTGCAACCCTATTTATAATGCTTACATCTAAATATATATTGAGGGAAAATGAGCGATAGTTATTTAGAGATTAAAAATGTTGATTTCACCATAGGTGGAAAAATTAAAGTAAAGAATGCATCTTTTGTAATTGAAAATGAAGGGGATACTTTATGTATTCTTGGCCCATCTGGAATTGGTAAAACAACAATCCTTAGAACTATAGCTGGCTTAGAGAATATTGAGAAAGGCTCAATTAAATTAAATGGAAAATTAATATCTTCTAAAGATAAACATGTTGAGCCTGAATATAGAAATGTATCTTTAGCTTTTCAAGATAATAGCTTATTTCCGCATTACACTGTTGAAAAGAATATATTGTTAGGCACTGAGAGAAATAAAGTAAAAAAGAAAAAAAAATTAACTTCTAAAGAGATTATTGATTTACTAGATATTTCAAAAATACTAAAAAAATATCCCCATGAAATAAGTGCTGGAGAGGCTCAAAGAGCTTCTCTTGCAAGATCTTTACTTACACAACCTGATCTTTTGTTATTAGATGAACCGTTATCAAATGTTGATCAAAGTTTTAAAGAAGAAATTCAAGTAAGATTAAAAAAAATTTTAAGTAAATTAAAAATTACAACAATAATCGTTACTCATGACTCTTATGAAGCTTTTTATTTAGGTCATAAATGCGCAATTATATTAGATAGTCAAATAAAACAGTTTGACGATCCTTATAATGTCTATCATTTTCCAAACTCAGTCGAAGTAGTAAATTTTTTAAATCGTGGAATTTTAATTCCAGCAAAAGTAACTGGAGAAAATTCATTAGAAAATAAAGATCTTGGAACAATTAATGGGAATTTTATTAAGCATTATCCAAAAGGATCAAATGTGCAATTATTATTACAGCCAGAGGATCTTGAGCATGATGATAAAAGCAATCTAAAATTGGAGGTAGTTGATAGAAAATTCAGAGGAACTAACTTTATTTATACCTTAAAAACTAGCAGCGATTTGTTAATACCAGTGTTTGTTCATTCTCATCATGAACATCAACATGAAGCTGATGAAAAGTTTGGAATTAAAAGACCGATTCATATTGATCACATAGTTTGTTTTTAATAAAACAAACAAATGCTTACTAAAAAACAATTATTCACTAGAGGGATGCTAGATATTTCTCCACATATGCTTTCAGTAATTCCATTTGGAATAATTTGTGGAGCAATCGGTGTTGAACTTGGATTTCATCCGTATTTGGTCTACGCGATGTCTTTCATAATTTTTGGTGGAGCTTCACAGATTGTATTTTTGCAGTTGCTATCAGGAGGTGCATCTAGTTTAGTTGCCGTTGCATCCGTTGGAATTATAAATTCTAGACATCTATTATATGGAGCTGTTTTATCTGAATATTTGGAAAAATTATCTTTTATAAAAAAATTATTAATTTCTTATGTGGTTGTAGATCAAGGCTTTGCAGAGTCCAATAAGTTTTTCAAAAAAAATAGAAGTGAAGAATTTTTACATTATCATTTAATTGGCACAGGTTGTACAATGTGGGTTTGTTGGCAGATAGCAACATTATCAGGCATTGTTTTAGGATCATTTGTTCCAGAGGAACTTGGATTAAAATTTGCAATTCCTCTAACGTTTATAGCAATTGTTGTTCAGGATTTAAAAAAATTAGACCATGTAATTGTAATGATTACTTGTGGCTTGAGCTCACTATTATTTTTTGATGCGCCATTTAAATCTTACATAATTATTTCACCGATAATTGCTTTATTTGTAGCAGCGTTGCTATTGAGGTTAAAAAAATGACTCTTACTGCAATAATTTTTGCTGGAATATTAACTTACTTCACTAGAATGACCATGATCGCTTTAATTAGTAGAGATATGCTTGGAGATAAAATTAAAGCAGTGTTGGAATATGTTCCTTCTGCAGTATTCCCAGCAATAATATTTCCTGGGATATTCATAAATGATTTTGGAACTTTTATAGAAATGAATGATCCCAAAATTTTTGGAGCATTAGTTGCTGTAATTGTAGGTTATTTTTCAAAAAATATTATTGCAACAATTTCAGCTGGATTAGTTTCTTATTGGTTTTTAATATTTATAGTATTTAATTAGCACCTAATTTTATATTTCTACTTACATTGATGTCTATTAATTTTGGTTTTGCTAAATTTAGGTTTGACATAAGTTCTACATATTCATCAACATTTCTAACCTGCAATCTTGGATTATGTTGTTTTTCTTTACCTATAGTACTAGATAGTTTTCCATTATAATCATGACCTGGATAAAGCATCGTATCATCAGGAAGTTTAAGCAATTTATTAAATAAAGAATTGTAAGCATCTTTTGAGCTTCCGTTTTGAAAATCTGTTCTACCTGTGCCATTAATTAAAAGGGTATCTCCTGAAAACAAACAATTATTCATTAAGAAGCTGTAACTATCTGAAGTATGACCAGGGGTATACATCGCTCTAATTTCTATTTGATCAATTTTTATTATTTCATCGTCCTTTACTTTAATTTCTACAGCATCAGCAGGTGTATGTTCCCCCATCAGTGTAAAGCAATTTGTTGCTAGTTTAAGCTTACTCGCACCAGTTACATGGTCAGCATGTATATGTGTATCTATTACCTTAACTAATTTTAAATCTAATTCATTTAGTAGCTGAATGTAGCTCTGGACATTCTCAATTACTGGATCAATTATGACTGCCTCGCGACCTTTTGCCGACGCAATTAAATAAGTATAAGTCGATGATTTATTATCGAAAACTTGTCTAAAAATCATTTATCATTAATATCAAATTATAATGAATACCTCTACATTTCATTGGTATTGTAGACATACCTGGAAAAGAAGCGCCAAAAATACAGCTTGGTGTGTACTTGGTTGTGCAATCGGAGATTTTGGAACAATATTATTTTTTCAATTAACTCAAATTCCTTTTCCAGTATTAGGAATAATGATTTTAGCAATCATCAATGGATTGATCACAAGTATTATTTTGGAAACAATAATTTTAATGACACAAAACTTTAATTTTATTAATGCATTCAAAACAGCTTGTGGCATGAGTTTAATTTCAATGATTAGTATGGAAATAATGATGAATTTAACGGACTATGTTTTAACTGGTGGTGCAATTTTAACATGGTGGGTGGTGCCAATAATGCTTGTTGTAGGTTTTTTAACTCCTTTGCCTTATAATTATTGGAAATTAAAAAAATTTGGAATTGCTTGTCATTAAGATTAAAGAATTCTCTTTAATAAATTGTCCCCAAAAAATAGTTTGTGAATAATAACAGCAGATATATGAAGCACTATTAAACCGATAAGGGTATAATTCGAAAGAATATGAATTTCATAAAACTGATCTGCTAAATCAAAATTTTCATTAATTTGAATTTCTCTAAACAATATTATTAATGTTTCCCCGTTAAACAATTTTTTTAATATTCCTGAAATTGTTATTGATAAAATAGCAATATATAAAAGCACATGGTTCATTTTTGCCAAAAACCTCTGTCCTTTAAAAATACTTGGATCTAATTTTGGAGTTGGATTAAGTATATTATTTATTAATCTAATTATTATTATATAAAACACAGTTAAACCTAACGTAACGTGTATATCCTCAATAGTTATTCTTTGATCACCAAAATCTAAATCAACTAGATAAAAACCCAAAGGTATTTGTATGAATAGAATAGCTGCGCTGAGCCAATGTAATATCTTTGAGATAATTCCATACTCTGATAGGGTATTTGTTACATGCATAATTTATTTAATCACATAAAAAAATATATTAAAATAATTTTATTCTCAATTTTAAGCGTATTTTTCGTCTCATCTTCTAATGCTGAGTTAACAGTAGAAGATATTGTTAAAAGTAGACAAGCATTGTTTAGTAAAAACTATAGTACAGCTAAAAGGGTTCAGGCTTTTTCATCAAAAGGAGATTTTGAAAAAGCAAAAAAACTAATGATTGAAATGAGTGAAAATTATAAAGTTTTGATAGATCTATTTCCCGAAAGCACTGAAGATGAATTTGATACTGAAGCTTTACCAACTGTTTGGGAAGAAAAAGATGCTTTTAATGCATTAATGACAAAAGCATCTGAGGATATGATAAAACTTACATCTGTAATTGAAGACGCCGATGATATAAGAGGAACCTTGAAACAATTTATGTGGAGTAATTGTAAAGCTTGTCACAGTAGGTATAGAGAAGAACATTAGTTACCAAGATAAAAGATGATACCTCAAAAAGTTAAAGATCATATTGAAGAATATATTAGCCAAGAAGTTTATGTACAAATTGCTATAATTAAGGGCAAAGAAAAGGTTTCAACAGAAAAGGCTATAGATAAGTATTTTAATACAAATCATTTTAAAGATTTTTCTGAGGGTAAACCTTATTTTCATTTCATTGATGGATTAAGAGATAAATGCCTTATAAAACTTAAGGATTCTCCCATGAGAGATAAGGCAACAGAGGACGAGACTATTAAATTATTACAAAAAAAATTAAATGATCTAACTGATGATGAGCTTGAAGACACTTATTGGGAAATAGAAACAGGAGAATTTTTTTCAGGAAAACAAATAAAAGAATTAGAAAAAAGTTGCAGTGAATTAATTAAAGAACTTAATCTTTCAAATAAAAATAAAAAAGATGTTCAAAAAACTATCATGAGTTTTTGTGAAAACTATGAAAAGTTATGTCAAAAAAAATACCCAGAAGCTCCACTTCCACTAGAAATATTAAAATCAGTAAATTAGTTTTAAAAGGGTTCGCTCTTTAAGTGTATACCTAAAGAGCTCCCTTGTATCGCCTCTTTGGCATTTAAATCCGAGAGGATTTTATTTTTCGTTATATTTCTTAAATGAAAAGCTGTTCAGCTAAGTATCAGGTGGTGAAAGTATTAACATAAACCTCCTTCTATAAAAAAGGTAATTATAATTTATACAATTTCAATTAATTTATTTTAATTTTGAACAAATATATTTATTGAATACAACCTAGTGCTTTAGTAAATTCCCGGTAACTTAAATTACTTCTTAAATTATTTTTTATTTATTAATTCACTAATAAAGTTTTCACCGTAACCATCATCAACAGCTTTTTGAAAATAATTTTTATTTACTTCAGCAACTTTTTCAGCTTCAGGAAAATCTTTTAATAAGTCTTGAATATAAGTTAAATCTTTTACGGAATTACTTGCCGTAAATTTAAATCCAGTAAAATCACCTTTTAACAGATTATCAAAAACTCTATTAAGTGCTGCAGAATTTCCAGAACCAAGTTTTGCAACATCAAATACTTTTTTTAAATCTAAACCCATTTCTTTAGCACTTTTAGCTAAATGATTAACTAATGCAGCATTTCCAAGAGATAAAAAATTATTTAAAAGCTTAGATTTTGCTCCCATTCCAACAGGTCCAAAGTGAAAATATTCTTTACAGAAAAAATTAAAGTATGGTTCAGCGATTTTAAAATTTTTATCTGACGCTCCAACAATACCTCCTAGTATACCTTCCTCTGCTTGAACTGGTCCTCCCATTACGGGACATTCAACATAATTAATATTTTTTGCTTTGAATATTTCCTCTGTTTCCATTGATCCTGTTTTATTATGAGTAGTGATATCAATAATTAAAGTTTTACTTTCTAAAATATCAGATATTTTTTTAGAAATTAATTTTGCTACTGGAGTATTGGTAACACACATAAACATCGCATCTAAATTTTTACTAGAAAAATCCTCAAAAGATTTTACTTCTTCTGCTCCTTCGCTAACAATTTTCTCAATTGGTTTTCTATTTTTATTAGCAATGACAAAAAGCTTATTTTTATGTTTTAAAATATTTTTAGCTATTCCGTAGCCCATGTAACCAACACCAATAAATCCAATATTTCTCATAATTATCTCATCAATTAATTTTTTTAGCTCCCTCGGTTCGAATAAACATTATGCCAAAAACTATAATTCCTATTACACCAACAATTTTATTATAATCAAATGGTACACCAAAAATTAAAAAATTTATAATTGTTGACCAAACAAGTTGTGAATATTGAAAATTCGTAACAAAAGATAAATTAGAAAGCTGAATTGCATAGATAATCAAAGAATGACTTACAAAACCTGCCGCACCAAGTAGTATTAGATATAGCCAGAAGATGTTTTTTTCTAATGGAACCCAATTAAAAAATATAAATACACTAAAAATAATTGCACCCAAAATAGAAGTATAAAAAATTGCAGCAAAAGGATCGTTATCACCTGATACAAGTTTAGTAAAAAATTGATATAAAGCCCAGCAAATTGGTGGAACTATTGGGAAAATTAAATCAACACTAAATATTCTCATACTTGGTCCTAATGAGTAAATAATGGATCCAAAGCTTAGCAGCATCAAAATTATACCCTTGGGTGTTAATATATCTTTTAAAAAGTATGCTGAAAGTAATGAAACAATTAATGGAGCTGTGAAGAAAACAACATAAATATCTACCAAGTCAAATTTTTGTAAAGAATAAAACATAAATGAAGTAGCGGTTACCATTAAAGTTGATCTTATTATTTGAACTTTAAAATTTTTTTTTAAATTGACTTTTGGTTTAAAAATTAAAAAAAATATAATTAAAGAAATTAAGTGGAAGAAAAATCTTCCCCAAATTGCTTGGGTAATTGGCATAACTGTCCCAAGGTATTTTGCCATTGAGTCCATACAAACGAACATGAAAAAACCACCAGCAGCTAATAAAATTACATTAATCAAGGATGTTTGTTGAGGCACAGGAAATATAAATTACATTACAACGCCAACTTGCCAAGGATTAAACTCCTCGTCACCGTAGCCGTTGATTTCACTTTTTGATTTATTTCCTGAAGCAGTATTTACAACTAATTCAAATATTTTTTGACCAACTTCTTCAACTTTTTCATTTCCTTCAGCAATTGTCCCACAGTTAATATCCATGTCTTCAGACATTCTTTCAAACATTGCTGAGTTTGTAGAAAGTTTTAAACTTGGAACTGGTTTACAGCCAAAACAAGATCCACGTCCTGTCGTAAAACAAATTACATTAGCACCTGATGCAACTTGACCCGTAACTGATACCGGATCATAACCTGGAGAGTCCATAAAATTAAAACCTTTATTTTTTAGAGGTTCCGCATAGTGCAATACATCTTGAAGGATAGAATTTCCTCCTTTTGCAACAGCACCTAGGGATTTCTCTAAGATAGTTGTAAGACCACCTTTTTTATTTCCTGGCGCAGGATTGTTATCCATAGAACTGTTATTAATTGAAGTATAATGTTTCCACCATTCAATTCTTTTTATCAGCTTATCAGCAGTCTCTTGTGAGCTCGCTCTATTAATTAATAAATGTTCAGCTCCGTAAATCTCTGGAGTTTCTGATAAAATTGAACTTCCACCTTTTTTAACCAAAAGATCTGCTGCAACTCCCAATGCAGGATTTGCTGTTATACCTGAATATCCATCCGACCCACCACATTGAAGAGCTAAAGTTAGATGACTTACTGGTTGTGAAGATCTTTCAATATTATTAGCTTCTGAAAGCAAATTTTTAATTTGAGATAACACTTTTTCGACTATTTTTTTTGTTCCACCTTCATCTTGGATTGTTAGAAAATGAATACGGTTATGTTTCTTTAAAGACTCATCAAATAAACTGACTTGCGCACATTCACATCCTAAACCAATAACAAATACATGAGAAAAATTGGGATGATTTTTAAATCCATCTATAGTTCTTTGAAAAATTTGCATTCCTTCACTTTCAGTATTCATTCCACATCCTGTTGAGTGAGTAATTGGAACAATACCATCAATGTTTGGATAATCTTTTAAAATGTCAGAATATTTTATCTTCTCAACTATCATTTTAGTGACAGTAGCTGAGCAATTTACAGTACTTACAATTCCAATATAATTTCTAGTGGCAACCTGTCCATTATCTCTTAAAATTCCGTTAAAGAAGGTGTCTGATTTTTCATCAATTACATGTTTTTTATTTGTAACTTTAAAATCTCTTTTAAATTCTCTAAATTCTAAATTATGTGAATGGACATGTTGTCCTGGTTTAATATCATCTAAAGCAAATCCAATAATTTGATCATATTTTATGATTGGATCGCCTTTTTTTATAGTTTTTAAACAAACTTTGTGTCCAAAAGGAATTGGATCGATAGTGCTGATCTCATGACCTTCAATTTTAGTTTTTTCAGGAATAATAAATTGGCTTACGCCCACATTGTCATTCTTGTTTAAAACTATTAGATTATTCATAAATTTATTATATAACCAATAACTTAAACAAACCATTATTTAAATTATGCCTAAAAAAAGAAAAAAGAGTTTCAGAAGTCAACAGTGGTTCAATAATCCAAAAAACCCTGACATGACGGCCTTATATCTAGAAAGGTATTTAAATTATGGTCTTACAAGAAAAGAATTACAATCTGGAAATCCAATTATAGGAATTGCTCAATCCGGAAGTGATCTTTCTCCATGCAACAGGCATTTTATGTCTTTGAGCAAAAGGATAAAAGACGGAATTAGAAGAGCAGGCGGTATACCAATGGAATTTCCTACTCACCCAATTCAAGAAACTGGAAAAAGACCAACAGCTATGTTGGATAGAAATCTTTCTTACCTATCGCTAGTGGAAGTTTTATATGGATATCCAATTGATGGAGTTATCCTAACAACAGGATGTGATAAAACTACTCCAGCAGCTTTGATGGCTGCAGCAACTGTAAACATTCCTGCAATAGTTTTATCAGGTGGTCCAATGTTAGATGGAGTTTACAAAGGAAAATTAGCTGGTTCAGGGATGGTAGTTTGGGAAGCGAGAAAAATGTTAGCTAAAGGAGAAATTAAATACGAAGAATTTATGGATATGGTTGCATCTTCTGCACCAAGTGCCGGTCATTGTAATACAATGGGAACAGCTTCCTCAATGAACTCTGTTGCTGAAGCGTTAGGTATGTCTTTACCAGGAGGCGCTGTTATTCCAGCTCCTTATAGAGAAAGAGAACAAATTTCTTACGAAACAGGAAAAAGAATCGTTGGAATGGTTCATGAAGATTTAACTCCATCAAAAATTATGACACGTAAAGCTTTTGAAAACGCAGTAGTAGTTGCAAGTGCTATTGGTGGATCAAGTAACTGCACTGCCCATCTAAGTGCTATTGCAAAACATATGGGAATTAAATTTGATCTTTCTGATTGGCAAAAACTCGGGCACAACATTCCTTTATTGGTGAATTGCCAACCTGCAGGAGAATACTTAATGGAAAGTTTTCATAGAGCTGGAGCAATACCTGCGGTAATGAAAGAATTAATTAAAAACAAAAAAATTCATACAAAAATAAAGACAGTTACAGGAAAAACTGTAGGAGAAAATTTAAGAAAGAAAGTTGATGTAGATAACAAAGTAATTAAAACATTTAAGAATGCATTGACTGAAAAGGCTGGTTTTTTAGTTATGAAAAGTAACTTTTTCTCATCTGCTATCATGAAAACATCTGTAATTAGTAAAGAATTTAGAGATCAATATTTATCAAACCCTAAACACCCAAATGTTTTTGAATGTAAAGCTATAGTTTTCGAAGGTCCTGAGGATTATCATAAAAGACTTAATGATAAGAAGTTAAAGATAGATGAAAACTCTCTATTAATTATTAGAGGTTGCGGACCTGTTGGGTATCCTGGATCAGCTGAAGTGGTTAACATGCAACCACCAGATAGATTATTAAAAAAAGGAATAAGACATCTACCAACTTTGGGTGATGGAAGACAAAGTGGAACATCAGAAAGTCCATCAATTTTACATGTTTCACCAGAGTCAGCAGTAGGTGGAGATCTTGGAATTGTTAAAACTTACGACAAAATAAAAATAGACTTAAATAAAAGAAGAGTTGATTTATTGATTTCTCAAGCTGAGTTTAAAAAACGAAGAAAAAATAAAAAAGTATTTAAACCAAATAATCAAACACCTTGGCAGGAAATATTTAGAAACACTGTTGGTCAATTGGATGATGGTGCATGCATTAATTCTCGAGGTAAATATTTAGACGTATCTAATACAAAAGGTTTACCAAGAGATTCTCACTAATATGAAGCCAAAAATATTAGTTTCTAGAAAAATCTCAGATTTAGCAGAAGAAAAACTTCAAAAAGAATTTGAAGTAACCCTTAATCCAAAAGACAAGCCTATTCCAGAAAGCGAATTAATAAAAATTGTTAATGATTATGACGGAATGATTTCAACAGGTTTTGATAAAATTAGAGAAAATTTTTTTAATAATTTAAATGGCAAATTAAAAATTATAGCTCAGGTTGGTGTTGGCTATGATAATATTTCAATTAAATCTGCCGAAGAAAAAAAAATTAAGGTAACAAATACTCCTAATGTGTTAAATGAGGCTGTTGCGGAAACTACAATACTTTTGATATTAGCTGCATCTAGAAGAATTGGTGAAGCTTACAATCTAGTGAGAACTGATAACTGGAAAAATCAAAAACCCGATTTAACTAAATTTATGATTGGAAATTCTGTTACAGGTAAAACTTTAGGTATCATTGGAATGGGTCGCATTGGAAGAATAGCAGCAAAATCTGCTAGGGCATTTGGTATGAAGATTATTTATTATAATAGAAACAAACTTTCTGATGATCTAGAAGATGGTGCAAAGTATTATTCTGATATAAAGACAATGTTACCAGAGTGTGATTTTTTAAGTATCCACACACCTGCAACAGCTGAGACTAAACATATTCTTAATTCATCAACAATAAGTTTGTTACCAAAGCATGCTGTAGTTATTAATACTTCAAGAGGATCAACTATTGATGATGATGCATTGATAGATGCATTAGAAAATAAAAAAATTTATGCAGCAGGATTAGATGTTTTCAATAATGAACCAAATTTAGATAAAAGATATTTAAAATTAGATAACTGTTTTGTTCTACCTCATATCGGTAGTGCGACTCATGAGACTAGATTGGCAATGAGTATGATGGCAGTGGATAATATTTATTGTTATTTCAATAAAAAACCTCTTATTTCAGAAGTAGTTTAGAACAACTATAAGTTGTTAGTTCAATAAATATATATAATTTCTATATATAAAAGTTAAACGAAATTATTGATCTCAAAAATCATTTATGGTTAACTTTCAAAAAAAACATAAACGAGAGGAAGATAATGTTTAAACTTATATCTAAAACTATAGCAGCTGTAGCTGTTGTTTCAGTTGCTTTATTTGGCTCTGCAAATGCAAAGACTTTAAAGATTGAAACACACTTTACAGCTAGTTCACCAAATGGTGAAGTTGCTGCTCAATTCGCTAAAAACGTTGAAATGTTTTCTGGCGGAAGCTTAAAAGTAGAAATGTTCTACTCATCATCAGTAACAGGTAAATCTGCTGAGGTATTTAACTCTGCACAAACTGGAATTATTGATTGTGATATGACTGGTGCAGGTTACCAAACAGGTAAAAATGCAGCATTCCAATTCGCAGGTGATGTAATGGGTGGATACGATAACCCATATCAACAATATGAATTCTTGAATTTCCCAGGGGCTCAAGATGCTGTTGATGCACTTTACAACAAATATGGAATGACATTAATTGGTTGGTGGATACCAGGACACGAGTCTTTAATATCTAGCAGACCAATTCCAGATGTTGCTTCATTAAAAGACTTTAAATTTAGATCACCTCCAGGAATGGAAAGTATGATCTTTACAGCATTAGGTGCTAAGCCAATCGTAATGGACTTTGGTGAAGTTCCAACTGCTTTACAAACTGGTCTAATTGATGGTGCTGACTATTCATCTTTAGCTACTAACTATGCAGGTGGACACTATGAGCAAAATAAATACGCTACATACCCAGGTTTCCACTCTATGCCAGCTGACCACTTAGCTTGTAACACAAAAGTATGGAACAAGTTAAAGCCTCATGAAAAAGGTGCAATGAAAGCAGGTATTGAAATTGCTGGAAGAACTATCACTAGCTTAGTTGAGAGAAAAAACGCAGAAGCTGTTAAAGCTTTAAATGAAATGGGCGTTACTCTTCATGACTGGTCTAGAGAAGACAGACTTAAATTCAGACAAGCTGCTCTAGCTGCTTGGGAAGAATGGAAGACTAAATCTCCAGAAGCTGCAGCACTTATTGAGATACACAAAGCTTATATGAAAGCTAACGGTATCATGTAATAAAACAATTTTGAAGGGCCTGAAAAGGCCCTTCGGATTAGTTAAATTTTTACTCAATGATCGATAAAGAATTACAAGAACAAAATCAAAAAGTTGCGAGTAAAGATGATTTTCCAATAAATTGGATTGATAGAGTTTCTTTATTTTTAAGTCACACAATTAAATATTTAATTCCTGTAATTGTAATTGTGATGATGTATGAAATTTTTATGAGATATGTATTGTTTAAACCAACTTTGTGGGCAAACGAACTGTGTCTATGGCTTGCTGGTGTTTGTTATTTAGTTGGCGGTATATATGCAACAAGATTAAGAAGCCATATTAGAATAGTATTATTGTATGATTGGGTTAGTAGACCGACACAGAGAATTTTCGACCTAATTAGTACTTTAATTATTGTTCTTTTTGCAGCAGCTGTAATTTATGGGGGTATGGAAGATGCATACAGATCATTTATAAATTGGGAGAGATTTGCAACTTATTGGGATCCACCAATTCCCGCTACTATGAAGCCACTAACACTTCTATGTGTTTTTCTTATTGCTGTTCAATCTGTAAATAATTTAATTATTGATTGGAGAAATCCTAAGGAAAAACAATACGACCCTTCTAAAGAATTGAAATAATATGGATATAGGATCACTTTCGATAATACTAATAGTAGGATTGTTATTACTTATATCTATAGGTGTTCCGATGGGTTTTGCATCTGGTTTTATGGGTGCAGTACTAGTATTTTTATATATAGGTGAACATGCATTAGGCATATTACTTTCAAGATACTATTCTCTTGTTGTCACTTATTCCTTTTTATCTGTTCCATTATTTATATTTATGGCCTCCTTACTCGAACGCTCGAACATAGCTAGAGATTTATATGATGCCTTGAATGCGTGGCTAAGAAAAACTAGAGGAGGAGTAGGTGTTGTAACTGCCATCATGGCAACAATTATGGCTGCGATGAGTGGAATTATTGGTGGAGAAATAGTTTTATTAGGTTTGATTGCACTGCCTCAAATGTTGAGATTAAAATATGATCAGGATATGTCGATCGGTATTATTTGTGCATCAGGATCTTTGGGAACAATGATACCACCTTCAATTGTTTTAATTATTTATGGATTAACAACAGAGACTTCTATTACAATGTTATTCCAAGAAGCTATTGTTCCTGGTTTAATGATTTCAGGTTTAATTATTACATACATTTTAATTCGTACAAGATTACAACCGCATTTGGCACCTTTAAGTGATGAGCCTGCTTTAACTTTAAAAGAAAAAATGTCATACCTTCCAGGTCTTTTGCCACCTATTGGTATTGTAATAATTGTATTAGGTTCAATTTATTCTGGAATGACAGGAATAACAGAAGCAGCTGGTATGGGAGTAGTTGCTACATTAATTATAATTTTTGCAAGAAAAGAACTTACGTGGTTTTTATTTAAAGATGCATTAACCAGAACTTTTAAAGCATCAGGAACAATTTTAACTATTACTTTTGGTGCTACAGTTTTAGCAGGTGCTTATTCTCTTGCTGGAGGTCCTAAATATGTAGCAGAAACTATTTTGGCTTATGATTTAAAACCAATGTATTTAATATTCATGATGCAGATTATGTTTTTGATTATGGGAGCATTTATGGATTGGGTTGGAATTGTATTGTTAGCAATGCCTGTATTTTTACCAATAGTTATAGCACTTGGTTTTGATCCTATTTGGTTTGGAATATTATTTTGCGTAAATATGCAAGTTTCATTTTTAAGTCCACCGTTTGGGCCTGCCGCTTTTTATTTAAAATCTGTTGCTCCTCCACATATTTCATTAACAGATATATTTAGAGGCTTCGCTCCATTTATAGTAATACAATTAATTGTATTAGCATGTGTTATGTTTTTCCCAGAAGCAATGACGCAAAACTTCCACGAGTTTAAACCAAAACCATGATGAAAATAGGCTTTATTGGAACAGGTCTTATGGGCCTGCCAATGGCTAAAAATTTACTAAAATCTGGATTCAAATTAAAAGCATTTAATCGTTCGATTAGTAAAGCAGAACCTTTGAAAGAATTTGGCGCTGAAATATCAAAAACTTTAGGCGAAGTTGTTAAAAATAATGACTTTATTATTACAATGTTAACAGATGACAGCGCTGTTGATGCAATAATGAATAATTCAGATTTATTAGACAATTTAAAATCTGGAACAACTGTTATTGATATGAGTTCGGTTAAACCAACTACAGCAACAAAATATGGAAACAGTTTAAAATCAAAAAATGTAAATTATTTAGATGCGCCAGTTTCAGGAGGAACAATTGGAGCTGAGGAAGCTTCTTTAGCTATAATGGTCGGAGGAGAGCAAAGTGTCTTTGATAATTCTACAGATGTTTTAAAAGCTATGGGGAATCCAACTTTAGTTGGACCTATTGGTAGTGGACAAGTTTCAAAGTTAGCAAATCAAATTGTAGTAGGAGTTACAATAGGAGCGGTTGCGGAGGCAATAACCTTATGTGAAAAAGCTGGAGCTGACCCAGTAAAATTAATTAAAGCTCTATCTGGAGGTTGGGCAGATAGTAAAATTTTACAAACTCATGGAAAAAGAATGATAGATAAAGATTTTACACCAAAAGGTAAAACATCTACCCATTTAAAAGACATGAATAACATTTTGGAGTGTGCAAATTCATATAATACACATTTACCTATTTCAAATTTAGTGAAAGAAATGTATAAAACCCTTGTCGATAATGGTCATGGAAACACTGATCATAGTTCACTTTATAATGAAATCGAAAGGATAAATAAAAAATGAGTGGAAGATTAGAAGGTAAAAAAATTCTCGTAACAGCAGCGGGCCAAGGGATTGGAAAAGCAACAGCAATAGCTTTTCACAAAGAAGGTGCCCATGTAACTGCAACTGATTTAAATGATAAAACTTTAGCTGATTTAAACAAAGAATATCCTGAGATTAAAGTGCAAAAGCTAGACTCAACAGACAACAATGCAATTTTAGAATTTACTAAAACTTTAGATAGAGTTGATGTTTTATTTAATGCTGTTGGATTTGTTCATCATGGAACAATATTGGAATGTGATGAAAAAGATTGGGATTTTTCTTCTAATGTAAATGTTAAGTCGATGTACTTTATGTGTAAAGCTATTTTACCTTTAATGATTAAACAAAATGGTGGAAGTATTATTAATATATCTTCATGTGCATCTAGCTTTAAAGGTTTTCCAAATAGATTTGTTTACGGAACAACAAAGGGTGCGGTGATTGGTTTAACAAAGGCGATTGCAGCAGATTTCGTTAAACAAAATATTAGATGTAATTCAATTGCGCCAGGTACAGTTTATTCACCTTCTTGGCAAGATAGGGTCAATCAAAGTCCTGATCCTGTCCAAGCAAAAAAAGATTTTATAGCAAGACAACCTATGGGAAGATTAGGTACGGCAGAAGAAATAGCAGCTGTGGCCGTTTATTTAGCTAGCGATGATGCAACATTTACAACAGGAAGTACAATTCATGTTGATGGTGGAATTTCAATATAATTAAATAACAAAAGGATAAATATGAAATTATTAAGAGTAGGAAATAAAGGAAGCGAAAAACCAGCTGTATTAGATAAGGATGGTAAAATTAGAGATATTAGCTCTCACGTTAAAGATTTAAATCCAGATCATTTAAATTTTGAGACTATTTCTAAATTACAAAGTGCTGATTTATCATCTTTACCAGAATTATCTGCAAGTGATCGAATAGGATCTTGCATCACTCAACCAGGTAAATTTGTAGCTATTGGATTAAATTATTCTGATCATGCTGCTGAAACTGGAGCTGATGTTCCTTCTGAACCTATAGTTTTTATGAAAGCTACTAGTTGTATAGTTGGACCTAATGATGACGTTGAAATAGTTTCTGGATCTAAAAAATTAGACTGGGAAGTTGAACTTGGAATTATTATAGGAAAAGAAACAAAACATATCTCTGAAAGCCAAGCTCAAGATCATATATTAGGATATTGTTTAGTTAATGATGTGAGTGAAAGAGAATGGCAAATTGAAAAAATGGGTCAATGGGTTAAAGGAAAATCTCACGACACTTACGGACCAATCGGTCCTTACTTTGTTACTAAAGATGAAATTGCAGATGTTAACAATTTAAAGATGAGTTTAGATGTTAATGGAAAAAGAATGCAAACAGGTAATACAAGTACAATGATATTTAACGTTGATGTGATTGTCTCTTATTTGAGTAAATATATGTCTCTTCAAGCAGGTGATATAATTACAACTGGAACACCTCCAGGTGTTGGTATGGGAATGAAACCTCAACAGTTTTTAAAAGCAGGTGATACAATGAAATTATCAATAGAAAACCTAGGAGAGCAAAACTCGAAGGTAGTTGCTTTATAATTAATTGTGAAAATAACTTCTATTAAAAGTCATGTACTTAGATATGAGTTAGAAAAAGAACTTGGTTACTCACAACAATATTATAAACATCGTACAGCCCATTTAGTCGAAATCCAAACAGACGAAGGGATAACAGGTTGGGGTGAATGTTTTGGTCCTGGAAATATAGCTTTAGCTAACAAGTTTATTGTTGAAAATGTCATACAACCTTTAATAATTGGTGAAGACCCTTTAAATAAAGAATATATCTGGCAAAAAGTATACAATCTTTTAAGAGATAGTGGACAAAAGGGTATGCCAATTCAAGCATTATCAGGAGTGGATATTGCTTTATGGGATATTCTTGGAAAGAAAACAAACTCTCCACTTTATCAACTTGTTGGTGGTAAATATAATAACGATATTCCTGTTTATGGGTATGGAATGATGTTACAAAAAAAATCTCTAGATGAATTAATCGACTTGTTCAAAGAAGAGTCTAAGCAAATAAAATCAAAAAATTTTAAAGCTATGAAAATGAAAGTTGGATTAGGTCCAAAAGAGGATTTAAAGTTAGTTCAAGCTGTAAGAGACTCTGTTGGAAAAAATTTTAAATTAATGGTTGATGCCAACCATGCTTATAATTTGAAAGATGCTCTTTATGTTGGAAAAGGTTTAGATGAACTAGATATTTATTGGTTTGAAGAACCTGTGGCACCTGAAGATTATGAGGGTTATAGAGAATTAAAACAAAAAATCTTTACCAGCATTGCAGGAGGAGAAGCTGAATTTACCAAATATGGCTGGAATAAATTAATATCAAATAAATGTATTGATATAGCTCAACCAGAGGTTTGTGGACTTGGGGGAATTACGGAGTATTTAAAAGTTGCAGCATTAGCGCAAGCAAATTTCATACCAGTAATTAATCATGTATGGGGTTCTGCAGTTAGTATTGCGGTTAATCTTCATTTGTTGACAGCACAACCAGATATGCCAGGTGGACTATTTCCATCAAAATCAATGCTTGAATTTGATACAACAGAAAAAAATATTTTTATTACAGATTTGCCAAAAGAAGAATTTTCAATTTTAGACCAAGTTAAAAACAATAACGGTTATGCATCAATAACAGATAATATAGGTATTGGTATAAACCCAAATGAAGATTTTATTAAAGAGTTTGAAGTAAATGAATAAAATAAAAACATCAGAACCAAAACCTCTTTGGAAATTAAGATGTAATTTAGGTGAAGGAACATTATGGGTTAGTGAACATAACTCAATTTATTTTGTAGATATTAAAAAAAAGAAAATTTGCTCTTTCAATATTAAAAATAAAAAAAAGAAAATCTTTAAAGTAAACAAAGAAATTGGTTTTATCGCTCATATAAAAGATTATATTTTTATTTTAGGTCTCCAGGGAGAATTAAGAATTCAAAATTTAAAATCAAAAAAAATTTTAAAATCTATAAAGATAGAACCAAACTTGAAACTAAATAGAATTAATGATGGTAAAACAGATCCTGCTGGAAATCTTTGGTTTGGTACCATGGATAACTTGGAAAGAAAAATTGAAAAAGGTTCTTTATATAAATTAGATAAAAATTTTAAATTAATAAAAGTTGATAAAAATTATAGAATTACTAATGGACCAGCGTTTATCGATAAGTATAATTTTTATCATACCGATAGTCCAAAAAAAACTATCTACAAAATTAAAATAAATAAAAATAATAAAATAGTTAGCAAAAAAATATTTAAAAAATTATCTTCTGATGAAGGTTCACCAGATGGAATGACTTTAGATAAAAATAAAAATTTATGGGTAGCTCATTTCCATGGTGCTTGTATTTCAGTTTTTAATAAAAAAGCAAAATTAATTCACAGAATTCAGTTTCCAGCAAAAAATATAACTAATTGTGCATTTGGGGGTAAAAATACTAAAGAACTTTATGTTTCAACAGCTACAAAAGGGATGAGCAAAGCAGATCTGCGAAAATTTAGATATTCAGGTTTCTTTTTTAGTGTAAAAACAAATGCAAGAGGAGTTTTACAAAAAAAATTTATTATAAGTAATGAAGAAAAGAGATCTTTACTATGAGCGAATACCAACAAAGCTTTTAAGAGAAGATATTAGATTATTAGGAACTTTTCTTGGAAGAGTAATTAAAGATCAGGAAGGTTCAGCTTTTTTTGGTATTGTTGAAAAATTTAGATTATTATCAAAAAATACTTTATCAGATAAAAATAAAAGTAAAATTTTTTCAAAAATTTCGAAAGAAGTAAAAAAACTTTCTCCTAAAAATACATTTAAATTAACAAGAGCATTTTCACATATTTTAAATTTAATGAATTTAGCTGAGTCATTAGATGCATCTAGAAAGTTAAATGAATTTGAAAATCCATATTTTAAAAGTAAAAATCAAAATCTTTTCATTGAAGATATAATAGAAAGTTTATTTAAAAATAAAAAAATTTCGGATAAAAAAATTTACGAACAAGCTACAAAACTTGATATAGGCATTGTACTTACCGCTCATCCTACTGAAGTAAAAAGAAGAACTTTAATTCAAAAATATGCCAATTTAATTGAAATTATGGAGCAAAGACATCTTTATAAAAAATATCCATCTAAGATTATAGAATTAGATAGGAAGCTCTACTCGGAAATTGCAATAATATGGAAAACAGATGAACTTAAAAGGACTAAACCATCTCCATTAGATGAAGCGAGGTGGGGTTTAGCTGTTATCGAGGATAGTCTTTGGGATACCATTCCTAAAGTTTATAAAAGACTTAACGACATATTCAGAAAAAATTTAAAGAAAGATTTACCGCGTGATTTTAATCCAATTCAATTTGGATCATGGATGGGTGGAGATAGAGATGGAAATCCTAATGTAACAGCTGAAGTTACAAAAAAGGTAATTTTATTTTCTAGATGGCAAGCTGCAAAACTATATGAGAAAGAACTTACTAAATTGATACAAGATTTATCAATGGAAGAATGCTCTACAAAAATTAAAAGAGCAACAGGAAATAGCTATGAACCTTATAGAGTTTTTTTGAGACCAATTAGAGATAAGGTAAGATTAACCCATCAGTTGATTGAAAATCACTTAAATAACGATGTAGATTTAGACGAAAAAAAATTAATTCAAAATAAAAATGAAATAACTCTTCCATTAAGAGAAGTAAGAAAATCATTAAAAGCAAACCGCGGAGAGTATATTGCAAATGCAGACCTATTAGATTTAATGAGAAGAGTCAGGTGCTTTGGAATTAATTTAGCAAGATTAGATATAAGACAAGAGGCAGATAGACATGAAAAACTTTTAAACGAAATTTTTAATAAGAAAAAAAATATAAAATATTATTCTTTAAGTGAAATAGAAAAAGTAAAATTATTAAATAAATCTATAAACGAAAAAAAATTTTTTGTTGATAAAATAAAAATAAAAGATAAAGAAAATAAAGAAGTTTGGAGTACTTTCAAACAGATAGCAAAAACACCAATTGAATGCCTAGGTGCATATGTAATATCAATGACCTCAACGGCTTCTGATATTTTATCTGTTTATTTTTTACAAATGCAGGCACAAAACAAAAATTTATTAAGAGTTGTTCCACTTTTTGAAACTCTGGATGATTTAAAAAATGCTAATGGTGTAATGTCAAATTTATTCAAACTTTCATGGTATAGAAAAATGATTAATTCAAAGCAGGAAGTTATGATTGGATATTCTGACTCTAGTAAAGATGCTGGAAAATTATCTGCGAGTTGGCATCAATATAAACTTCAAGAGGAGCTTAGAAGTTTGGCAAAAAAATATAAAATAGATCTTGTTTTCTTCCATGGTAGAGGTGGATCTCCAGGAAGAGGAGGCGGACCTATTCAGGCTACTTTAAAATCACAACCTTCAGGAACAGTTAATGGCAAAATAAGAATTACTGATCAAGGTGAGGTGATTCAACAAAAGTATGGATACAAACCTTTAGCTGAATATAACCTTTGTAGCTATATTGGATCTGTAATGGATGCTTCTTTAAATCCGCCGCCAAGATCAAAATCAAATTGGCGTGAATTAATTCAAAAAATGTCAGAAATTTCTACATCTTCATATAGAAAATATCTAAATCAAAGTGAGGATTTTATTCGTTACTTCAAAACAGTAACACCACATAAATCACTAGGAAAACTCGCAATTGGATCACGACCAACCAAAAGAAAAAATGTTGATAATATTCAAAGTTTAAGAGCTATCCCTTGGGTGTTTGCTTGGACACAAATTAGATTAATGTTGCCTGCTTGGCTCGGCACAACTGAAGCATTGAGATATGGATCAATCAAAAAGTTTAAAAGAACCATGACTGACATGGAAAGAAGTTGGCCATATTTTGTGTCAACCATGGATATTTTAGATATGGTAATTTCAAAAGTGGATCCAGAAATATCAATTATTTATGAAAACAATTTAGCTGATGCCTCATTAAAGAGAATTGGTAAGAAATTAAGATTTCAATTTGAGGCACTGGTCAAATTGCACAATAAAATTACACCTAAAGAAGTGGTAAAAGAGAGAAAAGAATTTAGAAAGGCTTTATTTATAAGAAACAATTATACAGAGATGCTAAATATACTACAGGCAAATGTAATGAATAAATTAACAAATAAAAAATATAAAAATTTAGATAAAAAATTTCTTGATGATGCTTTAATGACATCGATTGCAGGCATTTCTGCAGCAATGAAAAATACTGGATAAATGTTTGAAATCTTAATTGGTTTTGGGGCAGGACTTATAAGCTTTTTGTCTCCATGTGTTCTACCTTTAATACCTGGATATATTTCTTATATCTCTGGTCAATCATTACAAGAAATATTAAATCAAAAAAAAATCAATTTTTTTCCATTAATTTTATTTTGTTTAGGGTTCTCAACTGTATTTGTGATTTTAGGGGCGTCAGCATCTTTTTTAGGACAGGCACTTTTGCAAAATTCAGAGGTATTAAGAATTTCAGCTGGAATAATTATTATAATTTTTTCTCTTCAATTAATTGGAATAATCAATATTCCATATTTAAATTTTGAAAAAAGATTTGATGCAAAAGAATCAAGAAATATTCTTTTTCCATATGTGATTGGTGTTGCTTTTGGTTTTGGCTGGACACCATGCATCGGTCCAATTTTAGGTTCAATTTTAGCTTTAGCATCTATTGAAGAAACTTTATCAAGAGCTTTAATATTGTTAATTTTCTATTCATTAGGTCTTGCTATTCCTTTTGTTTTGTCTGGATACTTGATTCAAAGATTTTTGTTATTTTCTAAAAATTTTAAGAAAAATATTAATGTGATATCAAAAATTGGTGGAATAACTCTATTGGTTACAGGTATTTTAATTTTAACCAATCAATTACAAGCTATTGGTTTTTATATCATTGAAATCTTTCCTTTTATGCAAAAATTCGGATAAAAGGTATTAATGAAAATTTATCAAATAGACTCCAGTGCTCGAAAAAAAGGCTCTACCTCTAGAGCTTTAGCAAAAAAACTCTTAGATAAAATTAAAAAGCCTGGTGATGAAGTTATTTATAGAGATTTAGATGATGAGATGCTCTTTGTAAGTGGGCTTACAGAATCTGGAATGAATATAGATGAAAAAGATCAAACAGAAGAACATAAAAAAATGTTTGAACTTTCTGATAAACTTGTAAAGGAATTGAAAGAGAGTGACGTCATAATAATTTCGGCTCCGATTTATAATTATGGTCCTCCAGCAACACTTAAAGCTTGGTCGGATTTAGCTGCTCGTATAGGTGAAACTTTTAGATTTAAACCAAATGGTAGAAGAGAGGGATTGTTAAAAAACAAACATGCATATCTAGTTATTACTTCTGGAGGAACAAAACTAAATAGTTCAGAAGATTTTTTAACTCCTTGGTTAAAATTTATTCTTAATTTTTTTGGTATAGAAAAAGTAGATATAATTAGTGCAGATCAAATGGCACTTGATTATGAAAAATCAATCAAAGAGGCTGAAGCTCAAATAGAAAATTTGTTTAAAGATTAAACTTTCTTTTTAAGTGTCTAAGTTTTCCCTCTGTACTATCATAATCAATATAACAACCTTGTAAAAATCTTTCACCTTCTTTTGTCTCATAAGCTGTTCTTCCATGGAGAAGTCTGTGATTATCCATTATCATTAAATCTTTTGGCTCGAGTTTGAATTCAATTCTATATTTATCTGAATTATACATTTCGGATAATTTTTTTCTTGCTTTGTAGTAAAGATCTAATTTTTTCTTTTCTAAAACTGGAACATAGTCTAATCTAGGACTAAATCTTACCTGCTTGAAACTCTTATCCTCGTTTAGTTCAATCAAAGGAGAGATAGTTTCTAAAATTACTTCATTATCTATGAATCTAAATCTAACTTTTACTTCAGTTAAAATTTTATAAAATTCTGGGTATTGATTTTTTAAATCTTCAGTAACTGTATAACCGTCTACCAATGTTGATAATCCTCCTGAAACTTTACTTTCTATACAATGTAAAATTTGAATACATGGTACAGGATTTCTATAAGGATTGTCAGTATGAGGTGCTAAGGCCAATGAAGTATAAGCAAGATCGTTTGGATCAGGTTTGGATTTTACATCAAAATATTCACCAAAATTTGTTCTTCGAACACTGCCTATAGAATTTGCAAATTCCACAATATAATTTTTAGATGTTGGAATATTTTTAATTATTACAAAACCATATTTGTAAAATGAAACAAGTAGATCGTGCATCTCTTTACTTTCGTAAAAATTTTCTTGGTATTCAAAATTTTTTATATTTTTTAAAGAGGAGCCCCATTTGGTTTTTTCAATAGATTTTATTACAATATCTTCTTTTGAAAATTCAGAGGTAATTTTATCAATTTCTAATTTTGAATTAACACCATCATTAAAATCAACCTCTAAGTATTTTTCATTAAGGTTTACTTTATTTATTGAAATATCATTACTTAAAAAGGTAGGATCAAAAAGTCTTTGCTGAGTTCCTTTATCTAAATACTCCTCACCATTAACTCTTTCTCTTAACCAGAATGGGTGAATTTCTTTTTTTTCAGATCCATTATTAAAATAAACCTTATTTTCAACTAGCTCGATTTTCATAATAGTAAGCTAAGGATTATTTAAAATTTAACTTTAATCAACATAAATTAAATAGTAAGAGTTCATTGTGAAAAAATTTGATACAAAAAAATATCCAATATATGCAAGCTTTTTAAATCAACTTGCTAAAGATTTAACTAAGTTTTATTACGCAAAGTTAGATAAGCCATTTAAGATAACCAATAAGATGAAAGGCAAAGGTTACGATCCTGTAACAACATCAGACAAAGCATTTGAAAAATTCATAAGGTCTAAAATTTCAAAAAAATTTCCAAATCACCAAATTATAGGTGAGGAATATGGTCATAAAAATACTAAAAGTAAATTTTCTTGGGTGATTGATCCAATTGATGGAACTAGATCATATGTTGTAGGTAATCCTAGTTGGAGCAATCTCATTTCATTAAATTACAATGGAGAACCAATTTTAGGATTAGCAAATTTTCCTAAAATGAGAAAATATTATTTAAATGTGAATAAAAATTCTGCATATGTCTTTGAAAATAAAAAAAAAAGAAAACTTAAAGTTAACTCAAAATTAAATTTTACGAATGCAAAGTTAGCTGCTGCTTTTCATAATCAATTAACTTTAAAACAACAATCAAAAATTCAAAAATTTATTAAAAGAATGCAATTTCCATGTTTTGATGCATTGACTTATTGTCAATTAACAGAAGGTAGGCTTGAAATGGTTGCACAATGTGCAAATAAAATTTGGGATATTCATCCGATTATACCAATTGTTAGAGCAAGTGGAGCTATAGTAACGACTTGGGGCAACAAAAACCCTGTTGTTGGAGGAAATATTATTGTTGCAAATAATAAAACCAATCACAAAAAGATTTTAAAATTATTAAAACCATTAGCTGAATGATACCGGAAAGAGCACAAGTAATTCTAGATTTCTGGTTTAAAGAAACCCCTTCTGAAATGCGGTTCAAAAAGGATGAAAATTTTGATCAAAAAATAAAAGATAATTTTTTAAAAGACTATGAATTAGCGTGTCAAAATGAATATGATGATTGGCAAGATAATCCTATGAGTTGTCTGGCGTTAGTAATTTTATTTGATCAGTTTTCAAGAAATATGTTTAGAAATGACAAAAAAGCTTTTGTTCAAGATCAAAAAACTAGATTGATTGTAAACGATGCAGTTTATTCCGGATATTTAGAAGCTATGAATGTAAATCAAAGATTATTTATGTTGTTACCTTTAATTCATAGTGAGGAAATAAGTGATCATGAAATGGCTTATTACTTACTAAACAAATATTTAAGAGAACACGAAGGATACAATAAAATAAAAAAATTTTGGCAAGATCATACAAAAGTAATTAGACAATTTCATAGATATCCTAATAGAAATAAAATTTTAGGAAGAGAATCTACTGAGGAAGAAATAGAATTCTTAAAAGGTCCAAATTCTTCTTGGTGAAATGAATTTAGAATTTATTTTCAAAGTTATAGACAAAGATGAGTGGCAAAAGGCCAAACAATCTGGAACTTATGGTGGGTCAGAAAAAGATCTTAAAGATGGATATATTCACTTTTCAGAAGAGGATCAGATAGAGGAAACTTTAAATAAACATTACCCCAAAAAAGAAAATCTAGTCTTGTTAAGAGTAAATGCTTTTAAGCTTGAACATTTACTGTGGGAACAAGCATCCAATGGAGATATGTATCCTCATTTATATTCACCTTTAGATACTAGCACAGTTGTGAATGAATATGAGCTATCATTAAATGAGGATGGAAGTCATAAGCTTCCAGAAATTTTAAAAAAATATCAGTTCAGTCGTCCTAGATAATTAACCATTATTACACCAATAATAATTAAGATAATTCCAATTATTCCATATAGATTAGGAACTTGATTTAATTTTAATACAGCAAAAAGAACAACTCCAGTCACTGTTAACCCACTATATGTTGCGTAAGCAAAACCTACAGGAAGAGCGTGCATAGCTTTTGCTATTGAAAACATCGTAATACACATAAATAAGATACATAAAACTGATGGTGTAAGTTTGGTAAACCCTTCTGAAATTTTAGCTAAACTATTTGATGCAATACCAAAAGAAATCCCTATAGCTAAAAATATATAACCAAATAAAGGTTTCATGGTTATTCTTTTGATGCAATTTTATTAACTAATGGCCTAATTATTGGAGCCATTGTAAAGGCAGCAATTAATGCAATTGGAAATGCAAACATCCAAGAATAAAACCATCTACTTATAAAGCCATCTGTAACTCCGGTGTTTACAGCAACTACAACGCCACTCATAATCACACTCATGCCAAAGGACATAAAAATCATGAATAAAGGTTGAGCGTATTTTTTATTAATCATATTAATTATTACCTAACAGGTTAACCATTAAAACACCAACAATAATAAAAGCTAAACCAATTAATGAATATAAATTGGGTACTTGATTAAATCTAATTATACCCACAACTACAGTTGCTATAATTGTTAAGCCTGCAAAGGAAGCATAAGTAATTCCGATTGGAATATTTTTCATTACTAATGAAAGTGCGTACATACATAATACAATTGTAATAGCGGTGATTATGCTTGGAATTAGAAGAGTAAATCCTTCAGCACTTTTAGCAAAACTATTTGATGTAACACCCAAAAAAACTGCAATGCCCAAAAATAAATATGAAGTTACAAGACTCATTTCTAGACTTTAAATGAATTTAAGGAGAATATATAGAATTATTTAAAAGACCATTTAATTGCATCTTCCATTCTATCATCTCCCCAAAAGAGTTCATTTTTTACAATAAAAGATGGGCTGCCAAAAATTTTATTTTCACGGGCTGAGTTTGTGTTTTCATTATATTTTGTTTCTATATCTGATGATTTTGCTTCAGAGATAATTTCATCTTTATCAAGTTTTAATTCTGAGCAAACTTCCGAGATACTTGGCTCGATAGCTGGTTCTTTACCTTCTTGAAACCATTTTTTATAAGTTAGAATAACAAATTTTTCTCCCCAACCTTTTTCAAAACCAAGGATTGCAATTTGGTTCGCTAAATCAAATTCTGATAATGGATAGGGAACTGGCGTTTTAGCAAAAAAACCATAACCTCCAGCTCTTCTTTCAATATCTCTCCACATGTAATTAACTTTATTCATTTTATCCTTTGGAAATGGGATATTGTTCATCTCTTTCATGATTGCTCTTACTGAAAAAGGTTTCCAGTTAAATATTACTTGATGTTGTTTTTCAACATCAAGTATTCTAGTTACAGATAGGTAGGTATATGTGCTACCTATCGAAAAATAAAAATCAATTTCACTCACTTATTTTGGCATTGGTGTAGCACCAGTTTCTAAACTGACAATTTTTCCGTTGTCATATTTATAAACTGCCATTACCGCCTCAACATTCCCATCATTAAATGTTACAAATGCATGGTGAATACCAACTTCGTCATTTTCATAAACAATTCTAACCTTATCTTGATTAATATCACCACTCATCGCCCATTTGATAACATCACTTTTGGTTAAAACATTTCCTGACTTATGCATTGTGAATTTAAAATCGTCATGCAAAAGTTCATTCATTGCAGCTTCATCTTTATTTTTCAAAGCAGCACTATATTTCTCTAATATAGACATGTTATTCCTTTCTATTTAACCTTGGTTAAATCATATATTGAGTAACTGTCTAACACTTCATCCATTATTGGTTTTGATACCTCGGTACCTTCTATAAACTTATGAAGTGCAGCTTCATCAGTACAAAATATTTTAAACATTACAGTACTTTTGTCTGGAGTTACAGTTCCAATTGTTTTTTCAACCACTGCAACTTTTGCTCTTTCAGCAAGTCCTTCAGGAGATTGCATAAATCCCATGAATTTTTCAAAAGTACCTTCTTTTAACTTTGCTACTACTAACATTTCTTTTTCCATTTTTTCTCCTTTTTTTTATTAATATAGAGTTTGAACTACCTTTTTAACTCTATCTTCTCCATTAGGTATTGTTGAATTTACAAAGTCATGACATGCATTAGTTTTAGACTCGTCAAATTTAGAGCCATAATGCTTATCAACAGCTTTGTTTACGCCTTCATCCCATTCCTTTTCAGGAATTCCTACCTCTAAAGCATAAGCTTTTAAAACTTTTACAGATGCCATAGATTTTTCTTTCATACTATATTCAAATGTTTCCCCTGAAGGTAAGAAGTAGTTAGCCATA
>CACDTF010000004.1 GCA_902555665.1 uncultured Pelagibacteraceae bacterium | reverse complement strand
TGCATTAAATTCTACTTTAATACCTTTTTGTGCACTTAATCTTTTGTCAAGTTCAGTAATATATTCTACTGGTACCAATTCATCTTTTTTACCATAAGCAATTAAACCAGAAGTTGGACACGGAGATAAAAAAGAAAAATCATAAACATTTGGTTGAGGTGAAATTGCTATAAATCTGTTTATTTCCGGTCTTCTCATTAATAATTGCATTGCAATCAAAGATCCAAATGAAAATCCTGAAACCCAACATTGTGAATTGTCAAAATTTTCTCTTTCTAACCAATCTAAAGCAGCTGCTGCATCAGCAAGTTCGCCTTGACCATTATCGAATTCTCCATCGCTTTTACCAACACCTCTAAAATTTACTCTACAAACTGAAAAATCGTTATCCATAAAAGTATGAAAAGTATCTACTACAACTTTATTATTCATCGTTCCTCCATATTGAGGATGTGGCTGTAATACTAAAGCAATTGGAGATGTATTTTTTTTACTTTTATAATATTTAGCCTCAAGTCTACCGGCTGGACCAGGTATAAATATTTCTAAAATTTTGTTATCCATAAGCGATATTGATTATTATTCTCAAAAAAAACGTACGTTTATCACAAGTCAGCGACAAAATGTTAGTTTTTTTTTAAACTCTAATCTTGACCAATTTAGTCAGGTATGTATAAAAATCCACAATTTAAGGGTAAAAAATGAAACTTACATCAAAAGGAAGATATGCCGTAATGGCACTAGTGGATTTAGCCAGGTTTGATAACATCAATCCAGTATCACTAAGAGATATTTCATTGAGACAAGGTATATCTTTAGATTACCTAGAACAAATTTTTTCTAAATTAAAAAAAAACGAAATTGTTAAAAGTATAAGAGGAACTCAGGGAGGATATGTTCTTAATAAAAACCCAAACGATATTAAATTAACAAATATATTCAACGCTGTGGATGAAAAAGTAAAAACTGTTCAATGTAAAAAAGAGTCAAAAAGAGGATGTAATGGTAAAGCCACAAAGTGCATTACTCATAATTTATGGGACGAATTAGAGATACACATAAATACATTCTTTGAAAATAAAAGCCTAAAAGATTTATTAAACAACAACAAAGAAACAAGAGCTTAGAATGGATAAAAGACAAAAAGAAATAAATGATTTAAAAGACTACAAATATGGTTTTTCTACAGATATAGAAAATATTCAAGCTCCGAAAGGTTTGAATGAAGATGTTATTAAATTTATTTCAAATATAAAAAAAGAACCTGCATGGATGCTTGAATTCAGATTAAAAGCTTTTGAAAGATTTAAAGTATTAAAAGAACCAGATTGGCAGAAGCCTAAATTTCCAAAAATAGATTATCAAGATTTATATTATTACTCTGCTCCTAAAAGTATGAAAGATAAACCAAAAAGCTTAGATGAACTGGATCCTAAACTTTTAGAAACTTATAAAAAACTTGGAATTCCTTTGCAAGAGCAAGCGAGATTAAATGGAATAGCTGTTGATGCTGTATTTGATTCAGTTTCTGTAGCTACTACCTTTAAAGATGAATTAACTAAACAAGGGATAATATTTTGCCCTATATCAGAGGCAATTCAAAATCACCCTGAGCTAGTTAAAAAATATTTAGGATCTGTAATTCCAACAAGTGATCATTTTTTTGCAACATTAAATTCAGCAGTTTTTACAGATGGTTCTTTTGTATACATTCCAGAGGGTGTTAGATGCCCAATGGAACTATCAACTTATTTTAGAATTAATGCATCTAATACAGGTCAATTTGAAAGAACTTTAATTATTGCAGACAAAGGAAGTTATGTTAGTTACTTAGAAGGATGTACGGCTCCAATGAGAGATGAAAATCAATTACATGCTGCTAATGTAGAATTAATTGCACTAGATGATGCGGAAATAAAATATTCAACAGTTCAAAATTGGTATCCAGGCGATAAAGATGGCAAAGGTGGAATTTACAATTTTGTAACAAAAAGAGGTTTGTGCAAAGGAAAAAATTCAAAAATTTCATGGACACAAGTTGAAACAGGTTCTGCAATTACTTGGAAATATCCTAGTTGTATTCTTAAAGGAGATAATTCTGTCGGTGAGTTTTATTCAATTGCTATTACTAACAATTATCAAAAAGCAGATACAGGTACTAAAATGATACATCTAGGCAAAAATACTAAAAGTAAAATAATTTCGAAAGGAATATCAGCTGGTAGCTCAGACATGACTTATAGAGGTTTAGTTGATATTTCATCAAAAGCCAAAAATTCAAATAATTATACTCAGTGTGACTCTTTATTAATGGGTAATAAATGTGGAGCTCACACTGTTCCTTATATAAAGAATAAAAATTCTGAGTCCAATATTGCTCATGAGGCAACCACATCTAAGATTAGTGAAGAGCAGTTACATTACTGTCAACAAAGAGGGTTAAATCCAGAGGAAGCTGTTGGCTTAATTGTTAACGGTTTTTGTAAGGAAGTGTTGCAACAACTGCCTATGGAATTTGCTGTAGAAGCTCAAAAACTTGTAGGTATCAGTCTGGAAGGAAGTGTAGGCTAATGCTTAAAATAAACAATTTAAATGCATTGATTGATAATAAGTCTATTTTAAATGGGCTATCCTTAGATATAAATCCTGGTGAGGTTCATGCAATTATGGGTCCTAATGGATCTGGAAAAAGTACTTTGTCTAACATTTTATCAGGAAAAAAAGGCTATGAAGTTTCAGGGGAAGTTCTTTTTGAAGAAAAAGATTTATTTGAACTTGAAACAGAGGAAAGAGCACACAAGGGTATATTTTTAGCTTTCCAATATCCTTTAGAAATTCCAGGTGTAAATACAAATATATTTTTAAAAACTTCTTTAAATGCTGTGAGAAAAGCTAGGGGTGAGAAAGAGCTTGATGCAATAGAATTTCTAAAATTGGTAAAAGAAAAATCCAAAGAATTAAAATTTGATGAGGAAAAATTAAACAGACAGTTAAATGTTGGTTTCTCCGGAGGCGAAAAAAAGAAAAATGAAATTTTACAAATGTCGTTGCTAGCTCCAAAATTGTCAATTTTAGATGAGACTGATTCTGGTTTAGATATTGATGCTTTAAAGATTGTTGCAGATGGAGTTAACACGTTGAGAGATAAAAACAATTCATTTTTAATTATCACACACTACCAAAGATTACTTGATTACATAAAACCTGACTTTGTTCACGTTTTGATGAATGGAAAAATTGTAAAATCTGGTGGTCCAGATTTAGCTTTAGAATTAGAAAAAAAAGGATATGAAAATTTTAATTAAATGAAAGAACAATTACAAAAAGATTTTGATAATAGTATAAAAAATTTTAGTTTATCTCAAAAAGATATCGAAATAAAAAAATTTTGTTTAGAAAGTTTTATAGACAAAGGTTTCCCAAATAGAAAAGAGGAAGATTGGAAATTTTCAGATTTGAATCAGATAATAAAAAATAATATTGGAGAGCTTAGTTTCTATAATGACCAAACATCTACTAACAAAGTTGATACCTCAGTATTTGTGGATGGATTAGAGCATAATAAAATAGTTTTTATAAATGGTAGAATTGAAAAAATTGATTTTGAATATGAAAAAAAAGATCAAATAGAAATAATTGATCAATCAGAAACTATTAATGAATTTAAAAATAGCAATTCATTATCTGACTTGAACAATGCTTTTACTAATAAATGTTTTAAAATATTGGTAAAAAAAGGTTATCAGTTAGTAAAACCTCTAATTATCTATCATACAACAAATACAAAAATTTGGTCTAAAAACATTAATTTACGACTTAATTTTGAACTAGATAAAAATAGCTCATTAAGATTAATTGATTTGTTTAATGATACATCTGAAAAGAATTTTTTAAATATATTTTATAACTTTGAATTAAAGGAAAATGCAGTTTTAAAAAATTATAAAGTAGATAAATTTGAAAATAAAAATATCAAGTATTCTTTTAACAATATTGATCAAGATAAGAACAGTATTTCTGAAACATTTATTTTATCCTCTGGATCAAATTTTTCTAAAAATGAGATAAATTGTAATTTAAATGGAGTTTACGCATCAGCTTTTGTAAATGGTATCTTTTCATTGAATAATCACAAGCATCACGAAATCAGATCAATAATAAATCATTTAACTGAAAATACAAAAAGTTATCAACTAATTAAAAGTGTTTTAGATCAAAGTTCTAAAGCAGTGTATCAAGGAAAAATATTTGTAAATTCGGATGCCCAGAAAACTGATGGATATCAATTGAGTAAAGCAATATTACTGAATAAAGAGTCAGAGTTTAATGCCAAGCCTGAATTAGAAATTTATGCTGATGACGTTAAATGTTCGCATGGTTCAGCTTCAGGTAGTTTAAATGAAGATTCTATATTTTATTTAATGTCTAGAGGTTTGAGTTATCAGCAATCAAGAGAGCTATTAATCAATGGATTTCTGCTTGATGTTGTTGAAAAAATTACTGACTCAGAAATAAAAAACTTAATAAAAAATATGATTGGAATTAAAGAATGAAAATTGATCAGATAAAAAAAGAATTTCCAATATTTGATGAAAAAATTCAAAATAATGATCTAGTTTATTTAGATAGTGCTAATTCATCTCAAAAACCTAAAATAGTTGTGGATAGAATTAATGAATTTTATACCAAACAATTTTCAAATGTTGGTAGAAGTGTTCATTATCTTGCTGTGGCAGCAACTAATTTATACGAAAATACAAGAACATCTGTTCAAAAATATATTAACGCTAAAGATAAAAATGAAATTGTTTTTACAAAGGGTGCTACAGAAGCATTAAATTTAGTTGCCAATACATTAGGACAAAGTTACTTGCAGGAAGGTGACGAAGTATTAATTACAGAACTTGAGCATCATTCAAATTATGTTCCATGGCATTTCTTAAGAAAATCAAAAAATATAAAAATTAATTTTGCTGAAATAAACAAAGAATGTGAAATTACTCTTGAAGAAATAGAAAAGAAAATAACTCAAAAAACAAAGTTAATTTCAATTACTCATTTGTCGAATGTAACAGGTGCAATTCTACCAGTAAAAGAAATTACTCAGCTCGCTCATTCAAAAGGAATAATTGTTGTAGTTGATGGATGCCAGGGTGCGCCACACTTAAAACTAGATATGCAAGAATTAGATTGTGATTTCTATGCAATTTCATGTCACAAAATGTATGGACCTACAGGTTTAGGAGTTTTGTATGGTAAAAAAAAATGGTTAGAAGAATTACCTCCATACCAAGGTGGCGGAGGAATGATTAATGAAGTTAAAAAAGATAGAATATCTTACGGTGAATTACCTAATAAATACGAGGCTGGTACTATGGCTACGGCACAAGTAATTGCTTTTGATCAATCAATAAAATTTTTAGAAAGCATTGGTATAGAAAATGTTATGAAACACGAATCAGACTTAGTTGAATATGGACAAGAGCTATTACAAAAAAATAACTCAGTTAAACTTATTGGAAATCCAAAAAATAAAGGAGGGGTTTTATCATTCACTATAGAAGGAGTTCACCCTCATGATATTGCAACTATCTTGGATGAAGATGGCGTTGCAATAAGAGCAGGACATCATTGTTGTCAAATTCTACATGATAAATTAAATATCCCAGCTAGTGCTAGAGCATCAGTTGGTATATATAATACAAAAGAAGATTTAGATCAGCTAAACCAGTCAATAAACAACTGTAAAAAAATATTTAATTTATAATGAATTTAAAAGAACTATATCAAGAAATTATATTAGAACACGGTAAGAATCCTAGAAATCTTAGAAAGACAGAAGGTTTTAATAAAGACGCTAAAGGTAATAATCCCCTTTGTGGTGATAATGTTCATGTTTACCTAAAACTAAATGGGCAAAAAATTGTAGAAGATGCATCCTTCGAAGGTAGTGGTTGTGCGATTTCAATGGCTTCAGCTTCTATAATGACAGATTTAATTAAAGGAAAAAATGAGCATGAGGCAAAAGAGATAGTTGAGGATTTTTTAGGTATGATTAAGGAAAATCCTGAATTACAATCTAAGTATTTGAGCGAGGATGAAAAAACTAAACTAATGTGTCTATCTGGTGTTAAGCAATATCCAATGAGAGTTAAGTGTGCAACTTTATCTTGGCATACAATGGTTTCTGCTTTTGATGAAAAAATGGAAGAAGTAAAAACTGAGAATTAAATTATGTCAAAAAAAGAACAAATAATTGAAGAAATAAGAAAAATTTATGATCCTGAGTTACCTGTAAATATCTACGAATTGGGTTTAATTTATGATATTAAAGTTAAAGATGAAAAGTTTGCTATTATTAAAATGACTTTGACAACTCCAAACTGTCCAGTTGCAGAAAGTTTGCCAAAAGAAGTAAAAGATGGTGCAATGCAAGTTGAAGGTATAGAGGATGTAGATCTTGAATTAGTTTGGGATCCTCCCTGGAATAAAGATATGATGTCAGAGGCAGCAAAATTGGAATTGAATTTGTAATGAACCCAATAATTAAATTGAGTGATAACGCAGCTTTAAGGATAAAAGAGATAATGTCTAATGCTGAAAAAGATTCTATTGGTGTTAGAGTATCAGTTAAATCAGGTGGTTGCGCAGGGATGTCTTACGTGATGGAATATACAAAAGAGTTAAATCCCAGCGATGAAGTTATTGAAGACAAAGGTGTAAAAGTGTTCGTTGATTCTGCAGCAATTATGTACCTTCTTGGAACTGAAATGGATTACAAAAAGGAGGAATTGTCCTCGTCATTTGTGTTTAATAATCCTAATGAAACTGAGCGTTGTGGCTGTGGAGAGTCCTTTAAAATATCATAAGTTGTATTATCCCATTCATTGCATATCTGTATTGCATTATATGCATATCTAATGTATAGATTCTATATGAACAAATTTGAGTTTAAAAATCTTGTTAAAAACTTGAAAGACTCTTTAAAGGAGAAAACATTCTTTAAAGAACTGCGTAAAGAAGTTGAAACCGGTGCGAACGGCACACAAGATTACGTAGTCAAAAAAGGCGTTAACAAAGATACAATTGCAACAACTAGACAGTAATTAAATTTATTAGCTACTGTAATACATCTCAAACTCTACAGGATGAGGTGCATGTTCAAATTTGTGAATTTCTTCAAACTTAAGAGCAATGTAAGCATCGATTTGATCATCAGTAAAGACACCACCTTGAGTTAAAAACTCTCGGTCTTTATCTAAACTTTCCATCGCTTCTCTTAAAGAACCACAAACTGTTGGAATAGCTTTAACTTCTTCAGGTGGTAATTCATATAAATCTTTATCAAAAGACTCACCTGGATGAATTTTATTTTTAATTCCATCAATTCCAGCCATCAACATAGCTGCGAAAGTTAAATATGGGTTTCCTGCAGCATCTGGGAATCTAATCTCACATCTAGCACCTTTTTTGCTTAATGTGATTGGTATTCTACAAGAAGCAGATCTATTTCTCGCTGAATATGCAAGAAGAACTGGAGCTTCAAATCCTGGAATTAATCTTTTGTAACTGTTTGTTGTAGAGTTAGCAAAAGCGTTAATTGCTTTAGCGTGTTTAAGTATTCCACCAATATAATGCAAAGCGGTTTCACTTAATCCAGAATAAGCATCACCTGAAAATACCGGTGTATCACCTTTCCAAATAGACTGGTGGATGTGCATACCTGAACCATTGTCACCAGCAACTGGCTTTGGCATAAAAGTTGCAGTTTTTCCAAATGAATGTGTAACCATTTGAACAACATATTTATATAATTGGACGTTATCAGCTTGGTTTACTAAAGTTCCAAAATACATTCCAAGCTCGTGCTGACTAGGAGCAACTTCATGGTGATGTTTTTCAACTTTAATACCAACTTCTTTTAAATTTTTAAGATATTCACCACGCATGTCTTGTTCACTATCAACTGGTGGCACTGGGAAATATCCTCCTTTTATTTGAGGTCTATGACCCATATTACCATTTTCATATTCTTTACCTGAATTGTAAGGACCTTCTTTACTATCTAATTTAAATCCACACTCATTCATATCATTTTTAATTCTTACATCGTCAAAAACAAAAAATTCTGGCTCAGGTCCAAAAAAAGCTTTATCACCTATACCTGAAGCTTTTAAATATTCTTCAGCTTTTTTAGCAACACCTCTTGGATCTCTTTCATAAGGGTCTTTTTTAATTGCATCTAGAATATCACAAAACAAAACCACAGTATTATGAGACGTAAAAGGATCCATGAACATTCTCGCAGTATCAGGTTTTAAAATCATGTCAGACTCATTAATTGCTTTCCAACCAGCAATAGACGAACCATCAAAAAACACACCTTCATTCAACATACCTTCATCAACTATTGAAGCATCCATTGTTAAATGTTGAAGTTTTCCTCTTGGATCAGTGAATCTTAGATCTACAAATTCAGCTTCTTTTTCTTTAATAAATTTTAAAACGTTTGCTGCACTCATTTTGTCTCCTATGTAATTTTGTTTGGCCTAATTAGCAAAAAAATACCTAAAAATATTGCTTATTTAATAAATAACACCTATGCAATTTTCACATAAGTAGTGTAATTAGTCACTAAAATAATAAATTAATTAAACTTATGAATTCAATACTAAATAAAGAGCCAGTTATTAGAGCAGAAAAATCGTTAAAACAATTTAACCCAGATTTTAAAGTGATTGTTTTAGAGAAAACTGCCAGAACAGCTAAAGATGCAGCTACAGCTTTAGGTTGCAAAGTTGGGGCAATTGTCAAAAGCTTACTTTTTAAGGCAGGGGATAGTTATGTTTTATGTTTAGTTTCTGGAGATAAAAGGTGTTCATTAAATAAATTAAAAAAAATTTTAGATGAAAAAGATGTTTCAATGGCGAATCCAGAAGATGTTAAAAAAATTACTGGATATACAATTGGCGGAGTATCTCCAACAGGACATTTAACAAAAATAAAAATTTTCATTGATGAAACTTTAAATAGATTTTCTTCTATTTTTGCCGCCGCAGGTCATCCTAATGCAGTATTCGAAATAAATTTTGAAAATTTAATTGCTTTAACCTCTGGTGAGATAAACAAAATAACAGAATGAGAAAACCACAATTAGTTGATTATTTGTTGTTGACATTGTTGTCATTAATATGGGCGTCTGCTTTTTTTAATATAAAGATTGCCACATACTCATTTGGACCTATTACAATAGGTTTTTTAAGATCATTTTTAGGAGCTATACCAGTTTTAATTTTATGCTTTTATAAAAATATAAAAATTGAAGCATTCTCAAAAGACTGGAAGTGGTTTGCAATCATTGGATTGGTAAATTTAGTTATTCCATTCATACTAATATCTTATGGAGTGAATTTTGTTCAAAGTAACTTAGCAGCTATCTTGATGTCCACAACACCATTAAGCTCAACAGTTCTAGCTCACTTTTTTTTAAAAGGGGAAAAATTTAACTTATTAAAAACTATTGGATTATTAATAGGATTTTCAGGGATAGTATTTTTGTTTTCAGATGACTTTTTAATAAATGAAAATAACTTTGTTGCTGCACTTTTAATTCTACTTGGATCTACCTGTTATGTAATTGGAGGAGTAATAACCTTAAAAATAAGCAATAAAGAAAATGAAAATGTTACAGGTTCAATTTTAATTTGGTCAACAATTATACTTCTTCCATTCACTTTAATTTTTGAAAAACCTTGGGTGTTAAATCCTTCAACAGACTCTATTATATCGGTAATATATTTAGGAATTTTTCCTACCGGCATAGCATGGTTATTGAGATTCAGAATTTTAAAAACAAATGGTCTCATATTTCATTCACAGGTTTCATATATCATTCCAATATTTGGAATTATTTTAGGATATATATTTCTCAATGAAATAATTACCTCAAAAATTATTGTTGCATTAATTGCTGTATTTATTGGAATATATTTAGCAAGAAAAGCAGATTATAAAAACGTTACTTAAGCTATAAGTTTAATTCCTAATCTTATTGCGACAAAAATTACGAGAAAAGAAGTTAGTAGAGCTAATATTTTGTTCGATAAAAATTTAATGTTTAATATGCTACCAATTTGTCCTCCAATAAGTACCGATAAAAATAATGGCCAATATGTTATAACCTGATCTAAAACCTGATCTTTTGTAAGTTGTCCAGCTATTCCAAAGATAGAGTTGATTAATATAAATAAAGACGCACAACTGGTTATATGTCTAGGGTATCCAGCTTTCATTAAAAATAGAAGAGGGCTTAAAAAAATTCCTCCACCAATTCCTACTAACCCTGACATAAAGCCAATTATCGATCCAATAGAAATTGAGATATATCTTGGTATTTTATTAACTTTAATTTGTTTTTTATTAAAAGATTTACTTTCAATTAATAAAAAAATGCCTGCAACCGACAAAACACAAAATAATAAAATTTCAAATAAACTTTTTTGAATTGTTATTGATCCTCCAATAAATGCAAAAGGAATAGAGCCAATTAAATAAGGAAAAAGTAAATTAATATTTATATTTTTAGATCTTATAAAATTGATAGAATTACCAGATACAACAATAATATTACATACAAGAGCTATAACAGGAAATATTGTGTAAGGTACACCCCAAATTAAAAGTATTGCAAGATATGTTGAGCCTCCCCCAAAACCAACACTTGAGTATATTAATGCAGTTACAAAGAAAAGAATTGATAATATAATCATTTTTAAATTATGGATGTAAATATAGCTTTATTGACTGTAACAGATACAAGAACATTTGATAATGATAAATCAGGTGCAATCTTAGTTGAAAAAATTAAAGAAGCAAAACATCAATTAATTGATCGAAAAATTTGTAAAGACAATAAAGAAGATATTGTAAAAATTTTAAAAGAATGGACTAATCAAAAAGATATAGACGTTATTATTACTACTGGAGGAACAGGTCTTACTGGAAGAGATATAACTCCTGAAGCAGTTAATGAAATTGCAGATAAACATATACCTGGATTTGGAGAGGTTTTTAGAACAATAAGTCTAAAAACAGTTGGAACATCATCTATACAATCTAGAGCTTGTGCAGCTTTATCTAATGGTAAATATATATTTGCATTACCAGGATCCTCAGGCGGTGTAACTGATGCTTGGGATGGAATATTAAAGCATCAATTAGACGTTAATCATAAACCTTGTAATTTTGTAGAATTATTTCCAAGACTTAAAGAGAAATAATTATTTTTGATATTTGTCTTTCCATTCAGAGTAAGGCATTCCATAAACATGCTCTCTTGCATCAGGATCAGAAATTTCAATTCCTTTTTTTTCTGCCTCTTCCCTGTACCACTTAGAAAGACAGTTTCTACAAAAACCTGCAAGATTCATTAGATCTATATTTTGTACATCTTTTCTATCTCTTAGATGAGATATAAGTCTTTCAAATGCTGCAGACTGTAATTCTTTTTTTGTATTTTCGTCCATAATTTATTATATGTTTAATTTATGAAATTAACAGGATCTTATAATATTAATTTAGAAAAACAGAAAGTTTGGGATGCTTTAAATAATCCAGAAATACTAAAACAAGCAATCCCAGGATGTGAAGAATTTAATAAAAAATCTGATACTGAATTTTCCGCAAAAGCCACAAATAAAATTGGACCTTTTAATGCAACATTTTCTGGTGATATTGAGTTAAAAGATTTAAACCCTCCTAACAGCTACAAGATATTAGGATCTGGAAACTCTCTAGTTGGCTTTGCTTCAGGAGAAGCTGAAGTTAAACTTGAGGATACAGACAATGGAACAAATTTAATTTATTCTGTTGAAGCACAAGTAGGCGGTAAAATTGCACAAGTAGGTTCACGACTTATAGACATGACAGCAAAAAAAATGGCAGATATATTTTTTGGTAAATTTTCTGAATTAATTTCTTCTGAAAAAAATGAATCGAGTGAGATAGCCAAGTCTGACGACCAAAAAGTACCTGTGTCAAAAATTAATTATAGATATTTAACTGCCGCAGTAGTTCTAGGAATTTTCTTAATTTATTGGATGTTTTTAAAATAAATTCTAGTTTTACTAGAGTTTAAATTTGATAGTTGCCTTTACATTCCCAAAATGATTAAATCTTGGTGGGTAAAGATATTAATTAAAGGAGAGATTATGGGTAAAATTTCACTAGAAGTTAATGGAAGAAAAGTCGAAAAAGAGGCTTCAGATAACACTTTACTATCTACATTTTTAAGAGAGCATTTACAGTTAACAGGTACACATATTGGATGTGACACTAGTCAATGCGGAGCATGCGTAGTTCATGTTGATGGAAATTCTTTAAAAAGTTGTACTGCTTTAGCAGCTGACGTTAATGGATCAAAAGTTACAACAATTGAGGGTTTAGAAACAAATGGAAAAATGCATCCAATGCAGGAAGCGTTCAAAAAACTTCATGGTTTACAATGTGGTTTTTGTACTCCAGGAATGGTTATGAGCGCAGTTGATCTTTTACAAAAAAATAAAAAACCATCAGATACAGAAATTAGAGACTGGTTAGAGGGAAATATTTGTAGATGTACTGGTTATCAAAATATTGTTGCAGCAGTTAAAGAAGCAGCAACGAAAATGTAATTTTAAGGAGGAGAAAGAAAATGGCAAGTTTAGTAGGTTCTAGAGTTGAGAGAAAAGAGGATAAAAGATTTTTAACTGGTAAAGGCAGATATACAGCAGATATTAATTTAGCAAATCAAACTTACGCAATTTTTGTTAGATCACCGCATGCAAGAGCATCTATTAAAAAAATAAATATCGATAAAGCTTTAAAATCATCAGGAGTAGTAAGCATATTTACAGGCAAAGAAATAGCAGATGATAAAATTGGAGGTTTGATTGCGGGTTGGGCAATTAGAAGTGAAGACGGTACAGAAATGAAATGTCCTGGAAACCCTCCGTTAGCTAAAGATAATGTAAATTTTGTTGGAGATCCTGTTGCAGTTGTAATTGCTGAAAGTTTAGCAGAAGCAAAAGATGCTGCAGAAAAAGTTGAAGTTGATTACAAAGTATTAAAAGCAGTCACAAGTACTGCGGATGCTATGAATGGAGATACTATTCATGAAGGCATCGATAAAAATCTTTGTTTTGACTGGTTATTAGGGGATAGACAAAAAGTTAAAGAAGCATTTGATAAGGCTGATAAAGTAATTTCTATTGATATAATTAATAATAGATTAATTCCAAATGCAATGGAGCCAAGAGCATGTGTTGCTGATTACAATGCAGCATCTGAAGAGATCACTTTATACACAACAAGTCAAAATCCACATTTATCAAGATTGATAATGTCTGCTTTTGGAAATGTAGCTCCTGAACACAAGTTAAGAGTTGTAGCTCCAGATGTTGGGGGTGGCTTTGGTTCTAAAATAAATGTCTATAACGAAGATATTGTTTGTAGCTGGGCAGTTAAAAAAATTAATAGAGCTATTAAGTGGGTTGCAGAAAGGTCAGAATCTTTTTTAACTGACATTCATGGAAGAGATCATGTTACTCATGCAGAATTAGCAGTTACTAAAGATGGAAAGTTTCTTGGTTTTAAAAATGAGACCATAGCAAACCTTGGAGCTTATGCTCGAGTATTTGGAACAGTGACACCAACTTATTTATTTGGACCTTGTGCAACTGGAGTTTATGAAATTCCAGCAGCTTATACAAATGTCAAAGCTGTATATACAAATACAGCTCCAGTAGATGCTTATAGGGGAGCAGGAAGACCAGAGGCTACATACACTATTGAAAGATTAGTTGAAAAAGCTTCAATGGAATTGGGAATAGATAAAACTGAACTTAGAATAAAAAACTTCCCTACGGCATTTCCTTTTAAACAAACTTTAGTTCATACAGTAGATTCTGGTGATTATGTTGCTGGAATGGAAAAGGCAAAACAGATGGCAGATTACAAAGGTTTTGAGGCAAGAAGAAAAGAGTCTGAAGCTAAAGGAAAACTTAGAGGAATTGGCGTTACCTCATATTTTGAAGCATGCGGTATTGCTCCTTCAGCTGCTGTAATGTCATTAGGATGTGGTGTTGGATTATGGGAGTCTGCAGAAGTTAGATTTAATCCAACTGGACAAGTGACTGTTTACACAGGTTCACATAGTCATGGGCAAAGTCACCAAACAACTTTTGCTCAAATAGCAGCGGATGAATTAGGTGTTCCAATAGAAAATATAGATATCGTTCATGGCGACACAGACAAAGGAACATTCGGTATGGGAACATACGGTTCTAGATCTTTAGCTGTTGGTGGTATTGCTATTGTAAATGCTTGTAAAAAAATAGTTGAAAAAGGTAAAAGAGTTACAGCTAAAATGTTAGAGGCAAATCCAGAAGATGTTGAATTCAAAGACGGAGAATTTATTGTTTCTAAATCAAATAAAAAGAAAACAATAGGAGAAGTAGCTTTTGCTTGTTATTTACCTGGGGTAAGAGATGAAATGAAATCTCCATTGCCAGAAGGGGATGAACCTGGTTTAAAAGAAACTTCTTTTTATGATCCTTCAAACTTTTCTTTCCCAGCAGGAACACATATTGCTGAAGTTGAGATAGACCCTGAAACAGGACATGTAAAGCTTGAAAAATATACAGCTTGTGATGATTTTGGAAGAATTATTAATCCAATGGTTGTTGAAGGACAAGTTCACGGTGGTCTTGCTCAAGGTATAGGTCAAGCATTGTATGAAAATGCAGAGTATGATGAAACAGGTCAGTTGATGACAGGATCTTATATGGACTATACAATGCCGCGTGCAGATAATTTTCCTGAGTTTAACATTGGTTATACTTGTACGCATGCAACGACAAATCCTTTAGGTGTTAAAGGTTGTGGAGAAGCGGGAGCAATAGCAGCACCACCTACTGTAATGAATGCTGTAATTGATGCCTTAGGTGGGCAAGAGGTTACTATGCCAGCTACAGCTGAAAAAGTGTGGAAGGCTTGTAAAAATCTAAAAAAATCTAACGCAAAAGCAGCATAGGAGGTTTATGAAAGATTTTAATTATCATTCAGCAAAAGATAGTAAAGAGGCATCTAAACTTGCTTCATCTAGTTCTGCTTTTTTAGCAGGAGGAATGACCACTATTCCTTCAATGAAATTAGGATTGGCTACTTACAAAGATTTAATTGATATAAAAAATATTAAAAAATTAAGTGGCATAAAAGTAAGCGGGAAGACAGTTACAATTGGAGCTGCAACTAAACATGTTGAAGTTTCAAATTCTAAAGATGTAAAAAAAGCAATTCCATCATTATCTAGTTTGGCCGAAGGAATTGGTGATCCTCAAGTTAGAAATAGAGGAACGATAGGTGGGTCAATAGCAAATAATGATCCATCAGCAGATTATCCATCAGCCTGTATTGCTTTAAACGCAACAATACATACGAATGAAAGAAAAATTGAAGCGGCAAAGTTTTTTAAAGGAATGTTCGAGACAGCTTTAAAAAAGGGTGAGTTAATAGAAGCTATAGAATTTCAAATACCAGAAAAATCTAGCTATCAAAAACATCCTAATCCTGCATCTAGATATGCAATCGTTGGAGTATATGTGGCTAAACACAAAGGAGATGTAAACGTTGCAGTTACTGGTGCAAAATCATGTGTTTATAATGATAAAGAAATGTCGAAAGCTTTATCAGGTAATTTTTCTTCTTCTTCAATAGATGGAATGGATCTAGATAGTTCAGAAATGAACTCCGATATGCATGCTTCTGCAAATTTTAGAGCTAGTTTAGTTGTCACTCAGGCTAAAAAAGCCGTTGATGCTTGCTAGTTAAAAACTATATTTTATCAGATGAAAAATTCATTTGATGAGAAAATATTAGACGAAGCTAAAGATTGGATCAAAGCTAATCAAAAAGTAGTTTTAGCAACTGTAATTCAAACCTGGGGGTCATCTCCTAGACAAGTTGGTAGTAGAATGATTGTGAACGAAAAAGGAGAATTTTCAGGATCAGTTTCTGGTGGATGTGTGGAGTCTGCAGTTGTAAGTGAGTGTCTATCGTTAATTAAAGACAACAAACCTTGTAAAAAAATAGAATTTAAAGTTTCAAACGAGAGCGCGTGGGAAGTGGGTCTGGCATGTGGTGGAGAGATAGCGGTATATATTGAGCAGATACACTAATGAAAATTAAAACACTTGAAGAAATATTAAAAAAAAAATCATCAAAAACTGAGTTTGCAATACTTACAAATTTAGAAAATGGTGATAGTGAAATTTATTTACCTGGCACTTCTCCAAAAGGAGAATTTTCAAAATATGCTGTTGAAATAGAAAATTTTTTTAAATCAAAAAAAAACGGGGTTATAGAAAATTCAGAGATATTTGTTGAAACTTATATAAAACCAATAAAAGTAATTATTGTTGGGGCTGTACATATTGCACAATATTTAGTTGATTTTGCAAAAAGTTTAAATTTTGAGATTAGTATTATAGATCCAAGAGGATATTTTGCATCTGAGCAAAGATTTCCTGATATTAAAGTTATTAACAAGTGGCCAAAAGAAGCTTTTGAAGAAATTGATACAAATTCAAGTACAGCCTTAATAGCTTTAACACATGATCCAAAAATAGATGATCCTGCTTTGCAATACGCATTAAAAAATAAATTTTATTACATTGGAGCACTTGGTAGTAAAAAAACTCATGAAAACAGATGTCAAAGATTAGCCGAAGCTGGATTTACTAATGATGAAATTAATTCAATTCACGGACCAATTGGAATTAAGCTTGGTGGTAAATCTGCTTCAGAAATTGCTTTATCTATTATAGCTCAATTAGTATCAGAAACTTATAAAAAGTGATTAAAGCAATATTACTTGCAGCTGGCCAATCAAAAAGACTGAAATCAGAAAATAAACTTATTAAGTTATATAAAAATAAACCGTTAATAAATTATTCAATAAATGTATTAACAAAAAGTAAAGTAAACAAAATTATTATAGTTCTTGGTCATCAACACAAAGAATTGAAAAAAATAATAAAAAAAAATAAAAAAATTATTTTTACCTACAACAAAAATTACAAAAAAGGGATGGCCTCTTCTATAAAAATAGGATTAAAAAAAATATCTAAAAACGATAAGGGCTTTATTGTGGCTCAGTCTGATATGCCATTTGTTAAACAATCAGATATAAATAAAATTTGTAGATCTATAAATTCTAAAAAATTTTTAATACATGCTTTAAAATATAAAAATAGAGTAGGTAATCCTATTGGTTTTGACAGCTCTTTAATAAAAAAATTTAAAAATATTAAAGGTCAGTTTGGAGCAAAATTTATGGTTAAAAGGCTCAAAAATAGAACAAATTTTATTAAAACTATGAGTATTAAATCTTTTAAAGATTTTGATAAAGCCTCAGATTTTAAAATCTGATCTAGTAATTTTAATTCTAAAAAGTAAAAGAATTACTAAAATAATTAAAAATATAAGTGGTTTGAAAAAAATTGTTTTTGACAGCCAAATATAATGAAGTACGCCAAAAATCCCAATTAAATAAATTAATCTATGAATTTTTTTCCAATTTTGTTTTAACAGTCTAACCATTCTCTCAGATGAAGTTACAGCAAGTGGTATTAATAACAGCCAAGCTGAAAATCCTATAAAGATAAACTTCTTTTTTAAAACATCGTTTATCAGTGGCTCAAAATCAAATCTGTAATCAAGACCAACATAACTTAACATATGAATAGATGCATAAAAAAAAGTGAACAAACCAAGCATCCTTCTAAACTTGATCCACTCTGCTGATTTTGTGATTTTCTTAAGCGGTGTCATTGAAAGAGTTAAAAGAATAAATATCAAAGTCCATTCTCCAAAGTGATTTATGATTCTATCAACAGGCTCTGGACCTAATTGATTAAAAATTATTTGATAAGAAATTACATAAATTGGCCAAAGAGAGAGAAAAAAAACTAGAGTTTTAGAATATCTACTCAATTTAATTTAGAAATTTTTTTTTAAATCCATACCGCTATAGAGACTTGCAACTTCATCTCCATAACCATTAAACATTAAGGTTTTTACTCTAGGTGCCCAAACACCTTCGCCTATTATTCTTTCAGTTGCTTGAGACCATCTTGGGTGATCAACATTGGGATTAACATTTGAGTAAAATCCATATTCTCTAGGCGAAGCCCACATCCATGATGAGGTAGGCATGTTTTCGACAAATTTAATTTTAACAATAGCTTTTGCACTTTTAAAACCATACTTCCAAGGAATAAAAATTCTTAGTGGTGCTCCGTTTTGATTAGGTAGTTTCTTGTCATATAAACCTGTCACTACTGTTGTCAAAGGATGCATGGCTTCATCAATTCTTAAACCTTCATTGTAAGGCCAGTTTAAAACAGGGTATCTTTGACCTTTCATTTGTGCAGGGTCATACACACTTTCAAATTCAACAAATTTTGCTTTATTAGTTGGATTTACTTTTGATAGTAATTTATTTAAAGAAAAACCCATCCATGGAATAACCATTGACCAACCCTCAACACATCTTAATCGATATATTCTTTCCTCAGAAATAAACATTTCTGAGATTTCTTCCATAGATAATTTTATTGGTTTTTCAACTTCACCTTCAATAGTTATATCCCAAGGAGTTGTTTTAAATATTTGAGAATTTCTATAAGGATCACTCTTTGATGTTCCAAACTCATAATAATTATTATAAGTCGTTATGTCTTTATAACTTGTTAATTTATCTCTCTCACTTGCTAAAGATTTATTTACAAAGGGTATAGTAGACATTGCTAATGTACTTGCACCGAGACCTATAGATTTAATGAAAGATCTTCTTTTTTTATAAATATTCTCCGGTGTAATTTCTGAATTTTTAAATTTTATCATTTTAATTATTTAGAGATATTCCTTTTAGCCACTCACTGTCCTTATTTTCATAATGTTCTTTTTTCCAAATAGGAGATCTTTTTTTAATTTCTTCAATTATATATCTAGATAACACAAAAGCTTGATCTCTATGTTTACAAGCTACACCAATAATGATGCTTTTTTCTTTTAAACCCACATATCCTTTAACATGCTCAATAAATACTGCTTTTTCTTTAATATTTAACTTGTTATCAGCTTCTTCATAAATTTCTTCAAAACTTTTTATAACCATACTTTCTTTGGCATCATAGGTAATACCAGTAACTTTTTTATTTTCATTTAAATCTCTTACAGTCCCAACAAAATATATTACAGCACCAAATTTCGTTTGATTTAAAAAATTTTCTGCATTTGAAATTTCTATCTTCTCATTTTTTGAAGCATCAATAATTTTAGTATGTAGCATTAACCGCCTCCTATAGGAGGTATAATGCTAAAGTTTTGTTTTTTAACTATTTTATAATTGTCTGAGACAATTTTATCATCAGACGAACAAAAAGCTGATGATTTAATAATTTTTTTAAAAGTTTCATTTCCTTTAAATTTCATATCAATAAACTCTATCATTTGGTTTCTAAGATCTTTTATTGAGGAATTTTCAATTAATTCAAATTCTAAATGGGATTTAGTACTAAATTCTCTAGCTGCGCCAAATAGTTCAACTGATATTTTCATTAAAAAATATTTTTTAAAAAATCTGGGAGACCATCAGGGTTTTTCCATAATCCACTTTTTCCACCTTCTTTAATTAATAATTTTACGTTATCAATTTTAAGATGTGGATTTACTATTTTGCTTAAATCATAAATTGTGATTAAGGCAGAGTTAACACCCATTATAGCTTCCATTTCAACACCTGTTTTTGCTACTGCAGAAACTACGCAAAATACTTCTAATGAACTGTCTAATTCATTCATAATTATTTTAGTAGCCGTATGGTCAATTGGAAGTGGGTGACAAAGAGGAATAAGTTCACTTGTTTTTTTTACACCCAACACAGCTGATACCTCAGCTAAAGTAATAGGATCTCCTTTAGGCATCTTCTTATTTTTAATTAGATCGAAAACCTCTTTTCCAACATAAATTTTACCTGAAGCAAGCGCTCTTCTAAAAGTTTCTTTTTTTGAGGAAACATCAACCATATTGAAAGAGTTTTTTTGAAATATTTCTTTCGCCCAATCTTTAAGTTCTTCTTGATTTATAATTTTTAATTTTGACATTAGCCACCCGTGGTAGATAAATTTTTAGTTAAACCAGTTTCGCCAAGTTCCAAATGGTGAGATTCTTTTTTGAATTTCATTTGACCCATTATAAGATCTTGTAATTCTTCAATTTGATCATCTTTTTGTAATAAATGTCTTATACTTATTCCAGTATTTCCAAATAGGCATAATCTAAGATCCCCTCTTGATGTAATTCTTAATCTATTACAGCTTTTACAAAAATCTTTAGAGTAGGGTGCTATAATTCCAAATTTCCCTTTATATTCAGGATTGATATAATTTAGTGACGGCCCAGCATCTTTACCTAAGGTTTGATAAATCCAATTATTTTTATTTAAGTATTTTTTGAAAATTTTTGAAGATACATGATATTTTTTAAAATAATCTAAGTTATCACCTGTTTGCATTAGTTCTATATATCGAAAATCCACTTTATTCTTTTTTATAAATGCTCCCCAAGACTCAAAATCTTTTTCTGATGTATTTATTCCATTTAAAAGAACTGCATTAATCTTAATATTTTCAAAATTTAAATTTTGTAGGATGTTTATTCCTTTTAAAATCTCTGGTAATCGATCATGACCTGTAACATTTTTGAATGCATTTCTATCTAGACTATCAATGCTAATATTAATTCCGTTTAAGCCGCTATCTACTAACATCTTTGCTTTTTCATCTAAATGATAACCGTTTGTGGTAATTACAACTTTTTTTATTCCAGCTTCATTTTTTAAGATCTTGATTATATCAAAAAAATCTTTTCTTACCGTTGGTTCACCTCCAGTAAGTCTAATTTTGCATACACCCAATTTTGAAAAAACTTTTGCTAGACGTCTAATTTCCTCTAAGTGAAGAAATTTTCTATTATCGCTCTTATCAACTTGATAACCATTAGGTAGACAATACCCACACTTAAAATTACATACATCGGTAATCGAAAGTCTTATATATGGAAAAGACCTACCAAAACTATCTGTTAGCATTTTCATTTAAGTTAAAGCTATCATAATTAATAAAATTAATCATGATAGAATTAACTTAAAATCTAGCTTTAACCTGCTGGTTTATAATTAGCCATAGCTTTTGATGCCATGCCGGCAGCTTTACCCATATCCATTTCCTCTAATATGGTAAAATTTGTTATAGCTCCAGAAGCTTCGACTGCTAGCTTAACTGCTGCTGCACCTTCAAATCCAATACTACCACTCACAACTCCTACAAAATCATAAGCTCCTCTTGTGATCATAAAAGATTCCATTTTTCCTCCTACTGCCTCTGATAAAGCAGTTGCTGCTGCAGCTCTATCTTGGTCAGGATTACCTATAAATCCTTTAAAAGCTTGAGCTGTATAATTACCCATTACTATAAATTTAGCCATAGTTACCTCCTTCTTATAAAATAACATTATAGAAGAAAAATAATTAATGAAAAAATCAAATATTAGTTATGTGTATTTTAAATATAATAATTTCAACTATTACTAGACAATTTAATGCATTAAAATACTTTAAAACTTAAATTTTATTATTATGAACAAAATTTTAACCGAAAATGAAATAAAAAAATTTAAAGAAGATGGCGCAATATTTCTAAAAAATAAATTCAATATTAATTGGATTAATAAACTTAAGACAGGTATAGAAAAAGATATTTCCAATCCTAGTCCTAGATTTAAATCTCACACAACTAAAAAAAATGTTCCAGCTTACTTAGAGGATTACTGGACTTGGCATCTAATTCCCGAATTTAAAGAATTTGTTTATAAATCACCATATGCACAGATAGCTGCAGAATTAATGTCTGCAAAAAAAATTAATTTAGTAATGGATAATTGGTTTTTGAGAGAGGCAGGATCAAAATCTTCAACACCTTTTCATCACGATATTAGTTATTTTGATATGGATGGAACAATGTGTGTTTTGTGGCTTCCACTGCAACCAACAAAGAAAAATGAGGGAGTTGTTTGGGTTAGGGGCTCACATTTATGGAATAAATTTTTTTTGAGAGTTTTGTTTAAGGATGGACATAAAATTGAAGGTAATGAATGTTTAGTCAATGGAAAAAAATATGAATTACCTCCTGATATTTTAGGAAATAAAGATAAATATGAGTTTTTACATTGGGATTGCGAATTAGGGGATGCAGTAGTTTTTGATATGAGAACGTTACATGGAAGTTTGAATGAGAGTATTCCTGATAAAACTTTAAGCCGATATACATTAAGAGTTTCCAAAGAGGATGCAAAAATAAGTTATGATGGAGATTGGACAAGTTTTAATTATAGGAAAGCAATGCAAGAAGCAGGTTATAAAAACGGAGATCCTGTTGATGGAGAAATGTTCCCTACACTATATGAAGCTCTAGATTAGTTGTTAATCCTATTCATTTCTTCAAGTTCAACTTCAAGCTTATCAAGCTCTTCACCACCAGCCATCATCCCTAAAAGCTCCTCACGACTAATATCTTTTTTATTAAAAGTTCCTAAACTTTTACCTCTGTTTAAAACAGTAAAGCTGTTACCAACTGGATATGCATGATGAACGTTATGTGTAATTAAAATTACAGCTAATCCTTGCGAAGCTGCTTTTACAACATATTTTAAAACCATTGAGGCTTGATGAACACCTAATGCAGAAGTTGGTTCATCTAAAACCAAAACTTTTGCTCCAAAATATATAGCTCTTGATATAGCTAAACATTGTCTTTCACCTCCAGACATTGTTCCTACAGCCTGTGACGGATCTCTTACGTCAATTCCAATTTGACCCATTTTCTCTGCAGCAATTTGATTTGCTTTTTCAATATCAAAAGTTTTAAAAAATGGCAGTCCTTTTAAAGGTTCTCTTCCCATAAAAAAGTTTCTTGTAACACTCATCAATGGAACTAAAGCTAAGTCTTGGTAAACGGTTCCAATTCCCATATCCAAAGCATCTTTTGGTGAGTCAAAAACAGTTTTTTTACCTTCGATTACTATTTCACCTTCATCAGGTTTATGAACACCAGCTAAAGTTTTAATTAAGGTAGATTTTCCAGCACCATTGTCTCCAAGTAAACACATGATTTCACCTTTTTTTAATTTCATTGTGACATCTTTAAGAGCAATTACTTTCCCAAAAAACTTACTAATGTTATTAAACTCAATTAAATTCTCTAACATTATTTACTCTCTGTTACTCTTTTTCTTATGTAATTATTAAACACTACAGCAATCAACATCATTGCTCCCAAAAAAACTTTAAACCAATCAGTATCAACATCTGTGTAAAATATTCCCATAGATACAGTTCCAAATATTAATGCACCAAAAGCTGCACCAATTGCAGAACCATATCCTCCAGTTAATAAACAACCGCCAACAACTGCTGCTGCAATTGCCTCTAATTCTTTTAAATTTCCTCTCATAGTATCTGCAGAACCAGCATCTAAAACTTGAATTGTTGCAAAAATTGTTGCTGCAACTGCTGTTCCAATGAATAAACTTATTTTCACTCTTCCAACAGGCACACCAACATTAGTAGCACCGTTTTTGTCTCCTCCTGATGCAAAAATCCAGTTTCCATATCTAGTCTTCATTAATATCCATGTTGCAAAAAGAGTAGCTGCAATAAACCATATTACTGAAGGTGGAATACCAGTAGCTAATGGAGTCCCATCAGTTCTTAAAGCAATTAAATTCATTGAACCTAACCAAGTGAATAACCATTTAAATGTATCAGTTGCAAACATCCACGCGATTGGATCATTCTCTATTAAAACTCTTAAACCAGGAACTTGAGTTCTTCCTGTAATTAATCTTGTGATTGCTAATGTAGCACCTCTTAAAATAAACAACATTGCTAGAGTTACGATAAAAGATGGAAGTCCAGTTCTAACAACAAGGATACCATTGAAGTATCCAACTAGTACCGCCATCGCAAAAGCAAAAATAATACTTACCCATAAAGGCCAACCCCAGTAAATTGCAGGTATTGCTATACAAATTCCTGCAAAACCTATCATTGATCCAATTGATAAATCAAACTCACCACCAATCATCAGCATTGCTGCAGCAATTGCAATTATTCCTAAATTTGCTGAGACATCTAAAAAATTTAGAGTTCCATATGCACTGAACATTCCAGTGTCACCTGCAACTATTCCAAAAAATATAAATACTAAAATTGCACCACCAACAGCACCTAATTCAGGTCTATTTAAAAGCAATCTTAGTTTGGATACTTCTTTAAGTCTTTCGTCTTGACCTGAAGTTTTTTTAGATGCGATACTTTTCGATTTATCTGACATTAATTTGAATTTTGTTATGAAAAAAGGCCTAACTAAAAGTTAGCTAGGCCTTTTAAAGTATTTTTTATCTGTAACCTTGAGCTGCCCACTTAATTACTTTAGCAGCATTATCAGGAGTTACGAAACCTGGACCAGTCATAACTACTCCAGCTGGCATAGTTCCATATCTCATGTACTGACCAAAAATTGCTATTGGTAAGTAACCTTGTAGGTACTGTTGTTGGTCAATTAAAAACTCTACTTTACCTGCAGCAGCAGCTTTTAACATTCCTGGTGACATATCAAATGTACCAAGTTTAACAGAACCAACTTTTCCTGCAGCTTCTAATGCTTTAAGAGCAGCTTCACCTGCAAGACCAGCACCTAAAGTTAGGATAGTGTCATATCCACCACCTAATTTAGCAGCAACAGCTTTTTGAATTTCTGTTGGGTCATTAGAAGTTCCTAAGATGTCAACAGATCCACCAAAACCTTTTTTGAACCCAGCACATCTTCTGTCTAGCGCAACGTTTCCAACTTCATGGTTAACACATAGTGCTTTTTTACCACCAGCAGCTTTCATTTTTTGTCCGCCACCCACACCAGCTTCAAACTCAGTTTGTCCAACGTGAGCACTGATACCTAGTGATGCAAAGTCATCTGAACCTGAGTTCATTGAAATTACTGGGATACCAGCAGCGATAGCAGCTTTAACAGATTTTCCTAAAGCAGCAGCATCCGGAAGAGTAATCACAATACCTTTTGGTTTTTGTGAAACTGCGTTGTCAATTAATTTAGCCATTTCAACCATGTCGAAGGTAGCAGGTGCAGTGTACTTGCAAGATATTCCCATATCCGCACATCCTTTATCTACACCATTCTTAGCAACAGACCAAAACGGGTCGTTAGCTTGTCCGTGAGATACAACGATCACGTCTACTGCTAAAGCAGAAACTGAAAGCATAACCCAAGCAACAAAAGCTAATAATGATTTGTATAATGTTTTCATTTATTTCCCTCTCGTTTAAATAAAAGTTAACTTTTTAAGTGCGAACGTTAACATAAAAAAAAGCAGGTTGTAAAGGTGTCAGCGCAAAATATGTATAGAAAATATACATATATTAGAATAATTATAATTTAGGATTAAAACTTAATTTTTATTTGTTTTCTTTGTTTTAAAGATTGTGATGCGGCATCAGCAATAATCAAAGCTCTTCTTCCATCCTCAAAACTTGAAATCGGGGACTTTTTTTTTCTTGAATATAAAGCTAATTCATCAAGTTGAAGCCTGTAAGCATCAACATATCTATCTATAAAAAAATTTAAAAGTGGTTTTTTCTGTGATGTGTTATTTTTTGTAAAAATCTCTGTTTCATTCTCACTTTTATTTCCAGATATTAACATTCCTTTTGAACCAAATAACTCTACTCTTTGATCGTACCCAAAGCTACAGTGTCTAGAATTTGTAATTATACATTGCACACCTTGTTTTGATTTCAAAAGACATGAAGCTAGTTCATAATCTCTAATTTTATCAAATCTTTTATCTGAAATATTACTAGCTGTAGTAAAAATATTTTCTATTTCATCTTTTTCCAAATAAAATCTTAATAAATCAAAGTCATGAATCATCATGTCTTTAAATATGCCACCGGATACTTTTAAATAATTTAATGAAGGTGGGGCAGGATCTCGGCTGGTGATAATTATTTTTTCTAGTTTTCCAATTTTTCCTTTTCTAAATTCTTGTTTTATTGAACTATGTCCTGGGTCGTACCTTCTGTTAAAACCTAATTGTATTTTAGGTTTATACTTTTTGATTTCTTTTAAACATTTATTAACCTTATCAATATTTAAATCCAAAGGTTTTTCACAAAAGACAACTTTTTTATATCTTGCTGCCTCTTTTATAAATTTAATATGAGTAGAAGTACTAGATGCAATAAATATTAAATCTATATTTTTATCTCTAAAAGCTTTTTCAGGGTTACCAATATCAATTGTATTAAATTTTCTTGAAATTTTTTTTAGCTAACTTTTTACTGATATCAAAAGTATAATTTAATTTAAAACTTTTGTGATTTGTTAAGTTTTCAGCATGCATTTGACCTATTCTACCTAGGCCAAGTAATGCTACGTTTATTTGATTTTTACCCATTTTTTACTTTTTGATGAAACCTTACATGCATTAATAAATTTTGCAGTTTCAAATCCTTCATCCTCATCAGGATAAAAATATCGTTTATTTTTTTTACTTTTTAAGGATTGTGCAAATTCTTTATATATATTTGCAAACGCATCTAAATATCCTTCTGGATGTCCAAATTTAATTCTAGAAAAATTCTTCGAAAAATCTGCGTTATGAAAACCTCTTTCTAAAAGTTTTACCGCACCTTTGGAAGGATTTAACTTTAAGTAACCAGGATCATTTTGAACCCATTCCAAACTTCCTTTGTCACCATAGACTCTTATTCTCAATCCGTAAACTCCTCCTCTAGACATTACGCTAGTCCAGAACATACCTTTTGCTCCGTTCGTAAAATTAATCATAACTTGAGCATTATCATCCATTTTTATCTTTGGAGAAATTTGCTTTATATCAGCAAAAACATTTGTGCCCTTTAAACCAGATATATACATTGCCAAATGATAAGCATGAGAGCCAATTTCATTTAAAACAGCCGACGAGCCAACAATATTTTTATCAAGTTTCCATTTTAATTTCTTTTTTGCATTTCTAATATTGATAGATGATCCATCAGACCAATCCTGTACATACTCAACATTTATCATTCTTACTTTTCCTATCTTGCCTCTCTCAACAAGAATTTTTGCTTGTCTAACCATAGGATAAGCAGAGTAGTTATGTGTAAGTGCATATTTAATTTTTTTATTTTTTTTAATCGATTTGAAAAGTTTTTTTGCTTGCTCTAAATTTCCAGCAAAAGGTTTATCAGAAATTATATTTACATTTTTTGAAATAAATTTTTCAGCAATAATTTGATGACTCGATGGAGGTGTCATTATAGCAACTACGTTAATTCCATCTTTTCTCTTAGATTCTTTTTCAGCCATTTCTTTATAATTTGAGTAACATCTGTCAGATGAAATGCCTAAACTTTTCCCAAACTTTGTTGAAAGTTTTACATTTCTAGAAAAAACACCAGCTACTATTTCGTATTGATCATCAAATCTAGATGAGATTCGATGTACATGACCAATCCAAGATCCAGGTCCACCCCCAACAATTCCTAAACTTAATTTTTTAGTTTTATTTGATTTAAACATTGAATATATCTTAGCAAAAAAAATATTTATGTCAGTAAAATTAGGAATAGCACCAATTGCATGGAGCAATGATGACATGCCAGAACTTGGGGGCGATACTTCTTTAGAACAATGTTTATCAGAAGCTAGTCAAGCAGGTTTTATTGGAATTGAGTCTGGAGGAAAATTTCCTAAAAACTCTGAAGAATTAATCCCTAAATTAAAAGAGTTTAATTTAAATCTTTGTTCAGGTTGGTATGGGGCAAATTTAAGAAAAAATACAGTTAAAGAAGAGAAAAATTTAATACAAGCTCAGCTAAAATTATTCAAAGATTGCAACTCTCCCTGCATGGTTTTTGCAGAAGTTTCAGGTTCAATTCAAGGCGACCCAAATAGAAAACTTTCTACAAGGCCAAAAATGAGTCTTGAAGAAGCCAAAGAATACTATGCAAAAATTTCAGAGATGGGAAAATATTTAGAAGGCCAAGGAATGCCTCTTGCTTACCATCATCATATGGGGACAGTTGTAGAAACTGAGGAAGATACAGTAAGATTGTTAGAAAATACTGATGATAGTGTTAAACTTACGTTAGACACTGGTCACATGCTATTTGCTCAAGGCAATTCTCTTAAAATATTAAATGATTTTAGTGAAAGATTAATTCATATGCATTGTAAGGATATTAGAAAAAATGTTTTAGAAAAATCTTTGAAAGAAGATTTGAGTTTTAGAGGAGCGTTTTTAGAAGGTGCTTTTACAGTGCCTGGAGATGGCTGTATTGATTACAAGCCACTATTTGATGTATTAAAAAAAAAAAATTATTCAGGTTGGTTGGTAGTTGAAGCTGAGCAAGATCCAGCAAAAGCAAATCCTTTTGAATATGCAAAGATTGGTTATAAATATTTAACTGAAACCTTAAATAGCAGCAATATAGAGATCTTTAAAAATTGATTATCTATAAATAGACGTAAGTTCATTATTTCCTGCTGCAACACAAGGAGATTTGAAACAAGTACCAACAATCCATTCAGAACCAGGATCAGGTAAAAAATTTGAGGACATAACAAATATCACTCCCATTTCAACCGCTTGACCAGCTTTACCTTCAGCTTTTATTCTTGGATCAGGATCAGTTTTTACTTTTGAGTCATCAGAAAATGGATTTTCTATTTTTAAATTTTCATTGATGTAATTAACAACTTTATCAGCTATCCATTCACCATTACATGGATCACCCCAAACAGTAAATTTACCTTCATCGTTGTTTCCACATTTGTTAATTTCATCATTAATTAGATCAACGACTTTGTTGTGATTTTCTTTTACTAAATTAGCTTTAGCTTCAACTGCTGGTCTAGTGCTTGCCGTCCAAAATAACATACCAACTACAAAGATTGCAGATGCTGATACTAAAAATTCTAAAAAACCAAAATTTTTGAAATTAATTTTCATTTATAATTTTACGGTCTTTGATTTTTCCAACTTTTTGTCAAAAAAATCAATAATATTTTGGATTGTTTCTTTACCCATTCTTGTCATACATTCCTCTGTGAACGCAGCAGTATGTGGACTTAAAAATACTTTATTATTTTTTAGTAAAGGATTATCTAGTTCAGGTGGCTCGATTTCAAAAACGTCTAAACCAGCTCCAAGAATTAAATTTTCATTTAAAGCTTTATTTAGATCGATTTCATTTATAACTCCACCTCTTGCAGCATTGATTATAATACAATTTTTTTTCATATTTTTTAGTAAATCATAGTTGATAATATTCTTAGTTTTTTCATTTAGTGGCACATGAAGGGATATAGCATCCATGCTTTTCGAGGCTTCTTCTAAACTATCCACTTTTGTGCCACCGTGCTTTTCAATTATTTCTTTGGACACAAAAGGATCATAAACAAAAACTTTCATTTCAAATCCCTGACATCTTTTTATTAAAGCCTGTCCAATACGACCAAATCCAGCAATCAATATATTTTTATTCCATAATTCAACAGTTTTGGGCAATTTATTTCGGTCATTGAATTTACCACTTTTAACAGTTTCATCGTACATATTTCCTTTTTTGGAAATATTTAGCAGCATAAACATTACATGCTCAGCTACAGCTACTGCATTTGCGGTTGCCGTTATTGTAAGAGTAATGTCATTTTTTTTTGTGCTTTCTAAGTCTATATTGTCATAACCAACACCATGTCTTGAAATAATTTTAAGTTTATTTGCGCTATCAATTACTTCTCCAGCTAGTTTTGCAGTTCTAATTGAAACGCCATCACAGTCTTTTATTTTTGTTTTAAGAAATTCAATATCTGTATTTTCTATAACCTCAAATTCGTAATCTGGATTATTTTTAATAAGCTCTATCCCAGCTTTATGTATAGGTTGGATTACTAATATTTTTTTCATAAGCACTTATACACAAATATAAGTTTTATAAAATATTTATTATTAAATTAAATTAGATAAATCTCTTTTATTATTTTTGAAAGTAGGTAGAGGATATTTAAAAGCAAATTTTCTTGGAATACATTTTTCTTTAGCTTTTTCCCAAAGAGCTAGCCATTGTTTAAAATTTTTAATTTTAAGATTTTTTTTATTTTTACTTCTAACGTAAAAATTGGGAAGGGGCTCTCGTCCTGATGGCTGTCCAGCAACATTATACCTTAGATCAGCACTTATTCTAAAATCATTTGATCTATTTGGTAAAGAACAATGTATTGAATGTTTGTGCAGAAGTATCACATCGCCAATGTTAGCCTCTAAATAAACATGTTTCATATCATCTAACAATTCACTATTTTTTAATTGTACTTGTCCTCTGTATCCTGAAATATGATTTAGTAATCCTATTTTATTTATCTTTTTAACAGTAATCATACATCCATTTTTTTTAGTAGTTTTAGTAAAAGGAATCCACACAGTAACCATGTCAGTTAATTTTTGCCCTTTTGTATTTAATACAGCCGCATCCTGATGCCAAGGCGTTCTTCCACTTAAACCATCATGAATTGAACCCTTTGGTAATTTTTTTTCAGGCTGTTTAATTCTAGTATTTTGCACAGGGTTAGACATTATTTCTTTTCCCAAAATCTTTTCTACAACATCCAAAATATTTTTATTTGTAATTAAATTCCATAATGATTGAGTAGCAAAATAATCACTATCTTTTTTTACATGGTCTCTTGGTAATCGTGTATTAAAATATTGATCTAAATCATAAATATTAAGTTTGGAAATATAAGAGTATTTTTTTTTAAAATCGAAATTAAGAACTTTTTTTATGCCTCTCTTTTTTGCATATTTTTGGATGAGACAATCCATAACAAATTCCATATCATTTAGAATTGGTTTTAAGTCTCTTCTAAAATTAAGTACATTTTTAACAATCAAGTACCCATTCTCATATAATTTTTTTTGAAGACTATTTGTCATCATTAAAATTTATTTTATCATTCACAATATTTCAATGTTTTGGTGCTGTGGTATAATAGTTCGCATCATGAAAAGAGGTTAACATTCTTTTTTTGGTGCTAATTATGTGAGGATAATATGAGTTACCTTTGTAATTCCATATAACTGGTTTATTTAATGCATAACTTCCATAAATAAAAAAACGCTTTGGACAGTTTTTTTCTACAAAGCGCTTCACTCCATGATAAGAATTTGGAGTAGATTGGAAAAAAACAACAGTTCCTTTTTTGGGTGTAAAAGATTTGACTATTTCAAGCTCAGTTATTTTTGGAAATCTTCTAAAACTTTTTCTTAAATTTTTTTTTGTTTTTTTTCTATAGATAGTAAGAGAGCCACCATTCTTTTTTGGAATGTCTGTTAAATAAATTAAGAAATTATATAATCTAGTTATATCATCTCGATGAGGTCTTAATCTATACCCTCCCTTTGATACTGAAAAGTCTATATCTAAATTTACTTTAGGATTAGTATAATTGTTACCCAACATTTTTTCTAATTCACTAGAATTTAATTTTTTTTTAATAGTGAACTTTTTAGGATTAAATGATTTTGGTTTATGTAAATTTACCCACGATCCGTCCTTAAAATTTTTTGTAAAAAGATTTTCAATTTTTTTATAAAAAGACTTACTATTAAAAAGTTTAAAAAGTTTTGCAGAGTTAATTGAATTTTTAATATATAAATTAAAATTTTTAGAACCTTTATTAATCCTGCTTCTACCCCCCATAATCATATCATCAAATGATTTTGAGTTACTTATTTCTTTAATTAATAAATTACAGATATTTTTTGAAACAACGTTGTCTCCAACTAAAACAGGAAAGTTACTTTTGATTTTTTTTAATTTATTTGTACTGAGCATTTAGCTGTACATTCCTTCTTTCACTTTAATCATTTTATACATCAGATCGTTTAAAGGTGTTTTAATCCCATGTTTTTTACCTATTTTTGAAACTGCGCCACTAATAAAGTCTATTTCAGTCTTTCTCTTATATTGAACATCAAAAGCCATAGACGACTTGTTAGTTTGCATTGAGTCTACAATTTTATTAAACATTAATAAGCATTCGTCTTCTGAAACATTAACTCCATCTGCAAGCGCCACTTCTCTCGTCTCTAAAATTATTTTTTTACCTAGACCTCTAGATACTTTGTTTGCTTTATTGTTTATGTATAAATCAGTATGATGAAGATCAAAAATTGCAGATAATGGTCCAATTGCTGTTAAAGCAAAAAGTTTCATCCATTTTCTTTTCTTTACATCTTCTGCAGCAATCATTTCAAGATTATGTGCTGTAAAAGTATCTGCTATTTCTTTAATTCTATCAGTAATTCCCCCCTCGTACTCACCAATCCAAGATGGTAACGAACCATGATTCATTATATGACCCGGTCCTAGAATGTTTGAAGCTTGAGTAGTTGTTCCACCTATTACTTTTTCGTTACCTACAATACCTTGAATAATTGCTTCATGGCCAATACCATTTTGAAAAGACATGAATACTGTTTTGTCTCCAATGATATTTTTAATACTATTTAATGCCGGTTCTAAAGCTGTAGCTTTACACATAACTATTACAGCATCTACTTTATCCAACGAGGATGGATCTGAAGTGGCTTTAACTTTGATTATACGATCTCCGCCATGACCATCCATTTTCAAACCATCTTTATTAATTGCATCTACATGTTCTTTCCAAACATCAATTAAAATTACACTTAAACCTTTTTCAGCAAGCAAACCGCCAAATAAGCAACCCATTGCTCCAGCACCAAGAACAGCTACTTTCAAATCTTTATTAATCATCGTTACCTTATTTAAAATTATTTATGTATAGAAATTATATATATTATCTATAGACATTATGCAAAATAAATTATAGCTTATTAACATCATGCAATTAAGAATAGAAAAAGGAACTTTTAAAGATTACTCACTAGAAGATATTTCAGATGCATTAAGAAGAGGATTGTCTGAAAATTTCAAAAATGTTGAAGTAGAAGTGGTAGAGTGTCCTAATCTTAGAGATTGGGATTGTCCATCAGAGGGAATAAGTGGAAATCAAAAAATAATAGACGTTGGTGGAGAGCCTTATATGCATGATCCAAAATTTATTGGTGCAGAGTTTGACTATAAAGAAATATCTAAAATGATTGACTCAGAAAAATCTTATGCTTTAGGAGCTGGATCAGGTGCAATGTCATGTTTAAATGGTCACTGTGGAGAATTAGTTATAAATGAAAATTTAATTACGGATGAATCGAAGTCAATAATAGCAAGAGTAAGCCCAGACAAAAAATGTATTGTTGAAAACTATTCTGCAAAAAAACATGGTGGACTTGGAAACATTTATTACACAGATGGTAAACAAGGAAAAGTTATTAAAATAAAAATCAAAGGTAGAAATGGAGAACAAGGTTCTTTGCCCCAAGCAATAAGGTCTTCTTTATCAAAAAATTTAAAAATTAAAGATAATGAACACTTGTCTCTTGCGGGAGTATTTAGAGTATTAAATGGAAAAATAAGATCACACGTGCAACCTGATTATAAAGATATTAAACATGAGTATTATGATCCAAAACAAATGAAATGTGTAAAAGATTTTCTTCAATTTTATGAACCTGTTGGACCAAAATTACAATGTTATACTGTTCTTTGGACTGGTGATCCTACTGGAGGAGAATTAAATCTAAGAGAGTCCGGTGAACATACTCACTTTCATTCTTACGAACATGACAGAGATGCTGGGCATTATCATTTTGACGTAACACCTGAAGAAATAGAATATGAAGGTTATTTTAACACTGCTTCAGAAGTACATAGAGTAAATAACATTTATAAAGAGCTACTAAGTAAAAATAGTATTGAATAGAAAACTCAATGAGTTTAAATTTAATTAAATGAAAAGACAGTTCAAGTACCCTAAGCACTTTGAAGAACAAAAAAAAATACCAAAACTTACTCAAAAAAGAATTCAATTAGCAGAAATATCACTTGGCGATTTTGAAGGAAGGTTAGCCAATGAATTATTGAATTGGTTCTCCTTAACTCCACAACATTGGATAATGTTGCATATGGTTATGCTTGCTTATTACAAAAATAAATCAATTACTAAAAATCAATTACTTAAAGTGATCGAGAAATCATATTTAACCTCAAATGTTTATATCGATACTGCAATAAAAAAAGGATATTTTAGAATTATAAGAAATGAGCGAGATAAAAGATCTATATTTATATTACCTTCAGTAATTACCATTAAAACCTTTGAGGAATTTATTGATAGGAGAGATATTCTTTATAAAGGTGTTAAATAATGAAGAATATCTATACTTGGGCTGCTAAACCGGCAAACCGAACTTTGACTGTTGGGGATTTAAAAGCAGCAAAAGGAAAAAGAAAATTTACACAAGTTACAGCTAATAGTGTTGAAGAAGCCGAGGCAGCTGAAAAGGCTGGATTTGATATGATTATATCAAATGCAAAAAATGTAATTCCTGTAAGAGAAGGTTCAAAAAATTTATTTTTAACAGCTGCTTTAGTTTTAAATGAGTTTGTAACTGCAGAGGATGTTATGCGTGGGGCTTTTAAAGCATTGGAGAATGGTGCGGATGCAGTTATGACACCAAGAAGTATGGATATAGTTGAAATGCTGGCTAAGGAAGATGTTCCAGTAATGGGGCATTTAGGTTTAGTTCCAAGAAAATCTACTTGGATTGGTGGCTTAAGAGCTGTGGGTAAAACTGCTGATGAAGCATACGAACTTTTTCAAAAGTTTAAAAGATTAGAAGATGCGGGTGCTTTTTCGGCTGAGTGTGAAGTAATACCTGAAAATGTAATGGGTGAAATTTCAAAGCGTACAGATATAGTTACTGTTTCATTAGGTTCAGGTAAAAATGCTGATGTAATGTATTTATTTATGGAAGATATCTGTGGCGATACAGAAAATCCCCCAAGACATTCAAAAGCGTATGGAAATTTATTGAAACTTAGAAATGAAATAAAACTAGAAAGAGTAAAAGCTCTTAAGGCTTTTAAAAAAGATTCAATGAATGGAAAATTTCCAGGAAAGAAACAATCTTCAAATTTAGAAAAAAAACAATTTGAAGAATTTATAAATCAACTAGATTAATAAGCTTTAGAATCTTCTTTTTTTGAAGAACCTTTCATTTTTTCTACAACTGCTTTTGCACCAGCACTTAAAGCTCTCTGATCAGCTCCAATAGTTACAAAATTAAAACCTTTACCTATCATTTTTTGTGCATATTCAGGTGTACCATTATGAATGCCTGCAAATATATTGTTCTTCTTTGCGTGCTCTAATATTCTTAATATTTCCGAATAAGCCTTTGTATTTTCTGCCTTATCAAAACCAGGCTCTTCACCTATTGCTAAACTTAAATCAGCTGGTCCAATATAAATTCCATCAACGCCAGGTGTTGACATAATTTCATCTAATTTTTCTAAAGACTCTTTTGTTTCGATCATTGCTAGTTTAAGCATTTCATCATTTGCATGTTTTGCATAATCTGAACCTCCATAGATTAATCCTCTAACCGGACCAAAACTTCTATAACCACGAGGAGGGTACATGCAAGCTTGAACAAATCTTTCTGCTTCTTCTTTATTACTTACCATTGGACATATAATTCCATAACAACCTGCATCTAGAATTTTCATTATTTGACCTGGCTCATTCCAGTTTACTCTAGCCAAAGGAGTTACATCTGTTGTTGAAATTGTTTGAAGCATTGGGAGTGCATTAGTGTAATCAACTAAGCCATGTTGCATATCTATTGTTAGAGAATCCCAACCTTGATGGGCCATTACTTCTGCTGAAACAGTACTAGGTATTTGAAGCCAACCATTGATAACAGGTTTCCCCGCTTTCATCATTTCTTTAACTTTATTTTTTCTCATTTTTAGATTTTTAAGCCCATGTGAGTATATTTCACATTTAGATAATCTTTGATAGCACCTGATCCACCTTCACGACCATAACCAGTTTGTTTTATTCCTCCAAAAGGTGCTTCAGCAACAGCAACTACACCAGTATTTACTGCAACAGTACCTGACTCTAATTTTTCTGAACCTATGTGTGCTTGTTCCATTGAATTTGTGTAAAGATAACTGCATAAACCTAAATTATTATTGTTTGCTCTCTCCAAAACTTCATCAAATGTTTTGAATGTCAAAATAGGAATAAGAGGACCAAATGGTTCTTCTTTCATTATCGTAAAATCATCCTTTACATCATCAAAAAAAGTTGGCTCATAAAAATATCCTTTATTGAAACCAGATGGTCTTTTTCCACCCATCAGTACTTTGGCACCTTCTTTTTTTGTAGTTTCGACCAATTTTTCTATTTCCTCTAATCTTTTAGCAGTACTTAATGGACCTAATACAACTCCCTCGTCCATTCCATTTCCTATTTTTAATTTTTTTGCTCTTTCCATGAAAGCACCAACAAATTCATCTTTTTTACTCTCTTGAATATAAAATCGATTAGGTGAAATACAAACTTGTCCATTATTTCTAAATTTTCCAGTTATTGCTATATCGGCAACTTTATTTATATCTACATCTTCACAAACAATAAACGGAGAATGTCCACTTAGTTCCATAGTAACTCTTTGAACTTTTTCAGCAGCTTTTTTTAAAATAATTTTTCCAACTCTTGTTGATCCGGTTATGGAAACTTTTTTAACAATATCAGATTCCATTAATTCATTTGAAATTTCAGCAGGATCTCCTGATAACATATTCACAACTCCATCTGGAATACCAGCGTCTTTACATATGTTGATTAATTCCATTACAGATCCTGGTGTGATTACATCTGGTTTACAAATTACAGAACATCCAGCCGCTAAGGCTGTCGAAATTTTTCTAGCTGCTAAAAGTGTTGGAAAATTCCAAGGTATCAATGCTGCTACTACACCAACAGGCTGATAATATATATGTCCTCTTGTTTCAGGAAATCGAGTTTGAAAAGTTTGACCATAAATTCTTTTTGTTTCTTCCGCATTCCATTCAAAGATATCTGCAGCACCCGCAGCCTCTCCTGCGCCTTCTGCCAATGGTTTTCCAACTTCTAAAGTTAACCACTTAGCGATAACATCTTTTCTTTCTCTTATTAAATCAGCAATCTTTCTGATTATATAAGCTCTTTGCCATGGTGCAGTGTTTTTCCAAACTTCCAAACCTTTTTCTGCTGACTTTAATGCTTTTTGCACCTCAATAGATGAAGCTTTAGATGCTTTTCCAATTACTTCTTCAGTTGCAGGGTTGATTACATCATAAGTTTCTTTTTTTTCAGCTTGTTGCCATTTACCATCAATGAATTGTCCAAATTTTTCGTACATAGAATTTATTTTTAAGTTTACTTAATTAGGTTTTTTAATTTATAAATAGAATTATATATAAACACTATACATATTAAAAGATATACATATTTATGAAGAAAATTACCCTTACTTGTGCTCATGCAATTGTTAAATATTTAATTGCTCAAAAAATATTAATTAATGGTAAAAAAGAACCTTTATTTCCAGGTGTCTTTGGAATTTTTGGACATGGTAATGTAGCTTGTTTAGGTCAAGCACTAGAAGAAAATCAAAAAGATCTTCCAACTTACAGAGGACACCATGAACAAAATATGGCTCTTACTGGAATTGGTTATGCAAGAGCTAAAAGAAGACAACAAATTTTTATAGCAACATCCTCTGTTGGACCTGGGGCAACAAATATGGTTACAGCTGCTGCAGTTGCTATGAGTAACAGATTGCCAATTTTATTTTTACCTGGAGACACCTATGCAAATAGAATGCCAGATCCAGTTTTACAACAAGTTGAGCATTTTAATAATCCAGGAATAACAGCCAATGATGCATTTAAACCTGTAACAAGATATTTTGATCGAATAACTAGACCAGAACAGATTATTCAATCATTCCCAGCAGCAGTTCAAACAATGTTAGATCCTGCGGATTGCGGTCCTGCATGTATAGCTTTAAGTCAAGATATACAAGGTCAAACCTTTGATTACCCTGAAGAATTTTTTAAAGAAAGAGTACATGCGATTAGAAGACCAAGACCAGATGAATTTCAAATCAAAGAGGCAGCAGAAAAAATTAAGTCATCTAAAAATCCAATTTTAATTTCTGGTGGTGGAGTTTTTTACTCAGATGCAATGGATGAGTTAAGTCAATTTGCAATTAAACATAACATACCAGTCACTCAAACTGTAATGGGATATTCTACAATGAAAAGACACCATTCTCATTTTGCAGGCCAGATTGGTGGTTTAGGTGGAAAAAATACAAATACTTTAGCAAAAGAAACAGATTTAGCAATTGCGGTTGGAACTAAACTTGCAGATTTTACAACTGGTTCATGGGCAAATTTTGAAAACGAAAATTTTAAACTAGTTTCAATAAATGTATCAAGATTTGATGCTAATAAACATTTAGCGCAAGCTGTAATTGGAGATGCTAAAGTTTCATTAACTGAGCTTTCGCAAGCTTTAGGTAGTTGGAAAGCTGGAGATGAATGGAATAAAAAATCTCAAACTGAACTCAAATCATGGAATGAACATATAGATAAAGAAAGCGCGCCTACGAATCAAGAGATCCCAAGTTATGTTCAGGTAATTGGCGCAATTTACAGAAACTCTGACCCAACAGATATTGCTGTTACTGCAGCAGGAGGTTTAGTTGGTGAAGTTGTTCAAGTTTGGAGACCCAGAGAACTAAATACCCATGAAACAGAGTGGGGGTTTAGTTGTATGAGTTATGAAATTTCTGGAGCACTTGGAATCAAAATGGCAAATCCAGATAAAGAGGTAATTTCTTTTGTAGGAGATGGTTCTTATCTTTTAAATAACACAGATATATATTCGTCAGTTATTACAAAAAATAAATTAATAATTATAGTTTGTGATAATGGTGGGTTTGCAGTTATTAATCGACTTCAATTATTTAAAGGTGGTAAAGAATATAATAACTTATTAAAGAGTTCTAATACACCTGGATTAGTGGATGTTGATTTTGCAAAACATGCAGAAAGTATGGGAGCTAAATCTGAACATGTTAATTCAATTTCAGATCTTGAAGCCGCATTTAAGAGAGCAAAAGCTTCTGATGTAACTTATGTCATTTCAATAAAAACTCATGCTTATAAATGGGTTGAAGGATCAGCTTTTTGGGATAGCCCAACACTCGAAATTCCGACTACCAAAGAAAATGAAGAAGCTTTAAAACTTTATAAAGAAGGTAAAGGCAAACAAAGACAAGGTGTATAAACCTTTATGAATAAAATTTTTAAAGTCGGTCTTATTGGCTGTGGTCATATTTCTGAAACTTATTTTAGAGCCCAGGAATACTTTAATAATATCAGAATAGTTAAATGTGCAGATATAAACATGGAAGCTGCTAAAAAGTGTGCAATTCACTATAATATTGAAGCAGTAACTGTAGAAGAACTTTTAAAAGACAAAGAAATTGAAATAATTTTAAATCTTACGATACCTGGAGCACATTATGAAGTTTCTAAAATGGCTCTTGAAAATAGAAAACATTCTTATGCTGAAAAACCAATGGCAGTAAATTTTGAAGATGGAAAAAAACTACTTGAGCTAGCAAAAGAAAAAAATCTTTATATTGGAAATGCTCCAGATACTTTTTTAGGCGGGGGAATTCAAAAAACTAGAGAGTTAATTGATAACGGTGTAATTGGTGATATTAAATTAGGAAATGCTATATTTGCATTTCCAGGTGTACAATCCTATCATCCAAATCCAGAGAGTTGGTTTGCAGAAAATGAAGGTGGACCTGTAATTGATATGGGCCCATATTATTTTACTGCATTAGTAAATTTAATTGGACCAGCAAAACAAGTGCAAGGAAGATGTACAAAAGTTTTTGAAGAAAGAGAAATCGGAATTGGTCCAAAAAAAGGTCAAAAATTTAAAGTTGAAACACCAACCACTTATTTAGCAACAATTCAGTTTGAAAACGATTGTATAATTCAAATCACCTTATCATTCGATGTTGTTGCACATCAAAGAAATCATATTGAGCTTTATGGTAACAAGGGTTCAATAATTGTTCCAGATCCCAATATGTTTGGTGGATCTGCTTTTGTTTCAGTTACTGCTGGAGGTAATTGGGGAGAACACAAAACAGACATGATGCCTTTAGGAAAAATTAATATAAAGAGTCAGAGTGCAAGAGCAAATGAATCGCCTACAAATGCAAACTACAGAGGGGCTGGTTTATCAGAAATGGCTTATGCAATTGAAAATAATTTAGAGCATAGATGTAATGGAGAATTATCTCTTCATGTTTTAGATATAATTGATTCTACAATGAGAGCTTCTCAGACAGGAATACCACAAGAAATAAAGACAACATGCAAAAAACCAAAACCGTTTACTTTAGAAGAAATAAAAAAAATAATTAATTAATAAGTTTGTTATAAGTTTAATGAAAAAACCAATTGTTATATCCGATCCTTTTCCAAGAACATTAGATCTTATTTTTACAAAAAAGAAACTAAAAGAATTAAAAACAAAATATAAAGTTTTAATAGCACCGAATAAAAATAAGAGACAGTTTTACGAAAATAATATCGAAAAGGTTACTTTTATAATGGGTCAACCTGATTTAGATAAAAAACTTTTGTCTAAAGCAAAAAAATTAAAAGCAATAATAAATGTTGAGAGTAACTTTATGAACAATGTTGATTATGCTTTTTGCGCTAAGAAAGGAATTTATGTTATAGCAACTTCGCCAGTATTTTCAAAACCTGTTGCTGAAATTGCTTTAGGAATGACACTTTCTTTATTAAGAAACATTCATAATGCTCATTTTGATTTTGTAAAAGGTAGAGAAAAATATGGATTAGAAAGTAACTTAAAAGCTTCACTTTTATCAGGAAGAAAGGTTGGATTACTTGGCTTTGGTGATTTAGCGAAATCTTTATATCCAATGTTACTTCCGTTCACTAAAGATATAAATGTTTATGACCCCTGGTTATCAAAGAGTAAAATTAAAAGTTTCGGTTTTAATCCGGTTAATTTAAGTCAAATGTTTAAAAAATGTGAAATTATTTATATTTTAGCAGCGGTAACAACCAAAAATAAAAATTTAATAAACAAAAGTTTAATAAATAAAATGAAACCTAACTCTTTATTCATATTAATGAGTAGAGCAGCAGTTGTAAATTTTAAAGACCTAATCAAGAGAGTTAAAAAAGGAGATATTTATGTAGCAACAGATGTTTTCCCTAAAGAACCAGTGAGAAAAAATGACCCAATTAGAAAAGTTAAAAATATTTTGTTTTCAGCACACAGAGCAGGAGCATTGACTGAAGCGTTTTTTAGTATGGGGGATATAGTTTTAAAAGACATGAATTTAATTTCGAAAAATCTAAAACCAAAATTTTGTAAAAAGGCTGAACTAAAGACAGTAGGTTTACTGGCATCAAAACCTGTTGCAATTAATTGATATTTTTATAATTTCATTACTTATGTCAACTACAAGTAATCTACTTCTAGAAGCAAAAGGAATAACAAAATATTTTGGAACTATTACAGCTTTAGAAAATGTTAACTTAAAAGTTCATGCCGGAGAATGCCTTGGCGTCGTTGGGGATAACGGAGCGGGTAAATCTACATTAATGAAAGTTTTGTCTGGACTATATAAACCAAGTTCAGGTTCTTTGTTTTTTCAAGGTAAAGAAGAAACACTAGAGAGCCCAAGAGATTCTCAAAATTTAGGTCTAGAAATGGTCTACCAAGACCTTGCTTTAGCAGGCAATTTACCTATTGGAGAAAATATATTTTTAGGAAGAGAACCAACCAAAAATTTAGGTTTTTTGAAGTTGTTAGATTTTAATAAAATAAAAGAACTTACCAATGCTCACTTAGACAAGTTAAAGATAAATGTAAAAAGTGCTGATCAAAAAGTAGAAGAGCTTTCTGGTGGTCAAAGACAAGCGGTTGCAATTGCAAGATCAACAGCCTTTAATGCAAAAGTTGTAATTATGGATGAACCAACTGCTGCATTAGCGATAAAGGAAGTTGGTAAAGTTTTAGATCTAATTAACAGTTTAAAAAAAACTGGAGTAGGAGTAATTGTTATAAGTCATAGAATGGATGATATATTCACAGTTTGTGATCGTGTAATGGCTTTGTTTCAAGGTACAAATTTTGCAGAAGCTAAACTTTCAAATACTTCAAGAGATGAAGTAATTGGTTGGATTATGGGTAAAAAATAATATGGAAGATAAAGACAAAAAAATAGAAAGCCTTCACTTAAAGTTAATTCCATATTTTGAAAAATACGGAATACTTCTTTTATTAGTTCTTATGATTTTGGTAATGCATATTTTGCAACCAGATGTTTTTCTATCTTGGAGAAATGTTACTAACGTATTTAAACAAATATCTTGGCAGTCAATGCTTGCTTTAGGTGTCTTTATGGTAATTGTCACCGCTGGAATTGATCTCTCAGTCGGTTCAATAATGATGTTATCTCTAATGATTTTAGCTGTCGTAGCAAAAGCAGGAGCCCCATGGTTCATTGTAGTGCTTACTCCACTGATTGCAGGTTTTTTATGCGGGCTGTTTAATGGCTTAGGTATTACTTTGTTACGGATGCCACATCCTTTTATAATGACATTAGGTACCTTGTATATTTTTAGAGGTACAGGAAATTTGATTTCAGGTGGAACTCCCATAAGTGGTTTTACAGATGAAGTTAGATATTTAGGACATGGAAGGATTGATCTTCAATGGTTAGGATTAGAAAAATCACAATACTTACCTGTGAGCTTAGTATTAATTGCAATCGTTTATATAATTTTTTGGATTTTTCTAAATAAGAGTAAAACAGGAAAATGGATTTATGCAATTGGAGGCAACCCAAACGCAGCAAGAGCCTCTGGAATAAATGTAAACAAAATTTTAGTTATTGTTTATTCTTTGTGTGGTTTTTTGTCAGGTATTGGTGCTTTAATTTTAGCAGGGAGAACAGACTCTGGCTATCCAAATGCTGGACTTCAATCAGAACTTGATGCGATAGCTGCCTGTATTATTGGGGGAGCAAGTTTTTTTGGAGGAAGAGGAACTGTACTGGGGGTTTTTGCTGGCGTAATGATAATGGGAATTTTGAGGAATGGATTAAATTTAATGGATGTAAGTTCTTTTTGGCAGCAAGTATTAATTGGTTCAATTATAGTGTTAGCGGTATACATCGATGTCCTAAGAAGAGACATAGGAACGAGAAAGTAATTTACACGTAAAAGTTGTTTAATCTTATTTAGAACTGTTCTTATTAACAGTTGAATTTCAATAAATTTTTATATTAAATTTAATTTTTAAAAACAACTAAGGGGAAAATAAATGAAGAACTTAACAAAAATTATTAGTGTTATTATTACTTCTGTTTTTCTATTAGCAAGTTTTTCAACAGGAGCATTTGCTGGAAAAAAAATATTATTCAGTATCAAAGGACCTGGTTCAGGTAATCCTTTCTGGGCATCTGTAGAAAAAGGAGCTAAAGAAGAAGCAGCGAAATTAGGAGTTGATCTTGTTTTGGTTGCACCACCACAGGAAGGTGATGTTCAAGCTCAGATTAACCAAGTAGAGGATCAACTTGCAAAAGGTGTTGATGCAATTGCATTAGCTCCAGGAGATCCAAATGCCTTTGCTCCAATCGTAGATGATGCAATAAAAAGTGGAGTTCCAGTTGTGTTTGTTGACACAAAAGGAATAAACGAAGGTGTAACTTTTATCGGAACAAACAACATGAATGGTGCAGAGTTAGCAGCTAAGTTCATTTGTGATAAAACAGCAAAAGGATCTGACGTTGCAATTTTAACTGGTATTGAATCTCAATCCACAGCTTTACTTAGAAGAGATGGTGCAATTAAAGGCTTCAAAAATTGTGGATTAAATATTGTAGCAACTCAAACTGCTGAGTGGGATACTGCTAAGGGAAGATCAGTAACTGAGTCAATCATCTTAAAAAATCCAAACATAAAAGCAATCTTTGCTTCAAATGACAACATGGGTTTAGGAGCTATGCAAGCTCTAAAAGATGCTGATATGAACAATGTAATTGTTGTAGGTTTTGATGCTACTCCAGATGCAGCTACAAGTATCTTAAAAGGTGAGATGACAGCAACAATTGCGCAGTTTTCTTACAACATGGGTGCATACGGAGTTAAATATGCCCTAGAACTAGCTAATGGTGGAAGTATTGATCCAAATATTGATACTGGAACACAATTAGTAACAAAAGAAAACGCTAACGAGTTTAAATAGTCGTTATTTAAATTAAATAAAAAAGGGTGGAATTTAATTCCACCCTTTTTTTTTATGTAATATAATATTTTAATGTTAATAAATATTAATCCAGTTTTAAGCCCTGAATTATTATTTCATCTAAGATCCATGGGTCATGGAGAAAAATTAATTTTAGCTGATGCAAATTTTCCTGCAAATACTTCTAATGACAAAGTAATAAGATTAGACGGAGTTGGGATTAAAGAAGCAGCCTCAGCAATTCTTTCAGTTTTTCCTCTTGATAGTTTTATTGTTACACAGGGTGGATCTCCAGCTTTGAGAATGGAAGTGGATGACAAACCGGATGAATTAACAGAGACGCATAAGGAATTTATTGATGTAGTTAAAAATGTTTCAGGAATAAATTGGAAAGTTGGTTCAATATCTAGGCAAGATTTTTATGAAGAAGCAAAAAAAGCATACTGTATAGTTACAACTACAGATGCTAGACCTTTTGGATGTTTTGTTTTAACTAAAGGTGTAATTTTACCAGACGGCAAGGTTTGGTCATAAAATTTAATTAATGAAATCTATTTCTATATTAGGAGTTTTTGTAGCAGATTTATGTTTTATTGGAGATAGAATCCCTAGCAAAGGTCAAACAATTTTAGGAAAAAAACATGTAGTAGGTCCAGGTGGAAAAGGATCAAATCAGGCGATCGCAGCTGCTAGATTGAACGGAGAAGTTAGTTTTATAACCAAAATTGGTAAAGATAGTCATTCTGAAATGGCATTTAATCTTTATAAGGAAGCTGGAGTAAAAACTCATTCAATTATTCAAGATGAAAAACTTTTTACAGGAGTTGCTGGCATCATGATCGATAAAGATGGGAACAATGCTATCAACGTTGTTTCTGGAGCAGCTGAACATCTAGTTGCTGAAGATTTAGATAATAAAATTGAAACAATTAAAAATTCAGAAATATTTTTGACACAAATGGAAACTCCTGATGAAATTACTTTTTACGCATTAAAAAAAGCAAAAGAACTTAAATGTATAACTATTTTAAATCCTGCGCCAGCACGTAAAATTGATGAGGATAATTTTAAATTAATAGATTTTTTTACTCCTAATGAAACAGAGGCTGAATTTTATTTAAATAAAAAAATTAAAACAAGTGAAGATATAAAAAATGCAGCTAATGAGTTGTTAAAAAAGGGTGTAAAAAATGTGATTATTACTTTAGGTGAAAAAGGTATTTATTTCTCAAACGGAAAAGAAAACTTTTTTTTGGAAGCATATAAACTAAAACAAGCTGTTCTAGATACAACAGGAGCAGGAGATGCATTTAATGGAGCTTTTGCTGTGGGTTTAGCAAATGATCTAGATATAAAAGAAGCTTTATCATTCGCAAATAAAGTTGCGGGGATTTCAACAACAAGATTAGGTGCCGCTTCATCAATGCCTTTTGCCAAAGAACTAACAAATAATTAAGTCTAATTCTTTTTATTTTCAGCCATCGATAATGCAATTTTAAAAGAATTTAAAATTGGAGCCAAATTTGCTTCATTTTTTCCTGCAATAGCAAATGCAGAACCATGAGCTGTGGTAGTCACTGGTACAGTTAATCCACCTTGAACTGTTACTCCTCTATCAAAACCAAATGCTTTAAGACCAGATTGTAGAGCATCATGATACATACCAACCATACAATCATGATTTTTATTTTTATATGCCACCACAAAAGAGGTATCACATGGCAATGGACCATCAACATTGTAACCAAGTTTTTTTGCCTCCTCTATTGCTGGTATAATTTCATCTTTTTCTTCTGTACCAAACTCTGCATGAGGATTAAGTGCTTGAATAGCAATTCGAGGTTTCTTTACACCGTTAAGCTCCATAACTTCATTAATCAATTTAATAGGCTTCATAATATTTTCTTTTGTTATATGTTGAGCAACTTCCTTTATTGGAATATGAGAAGTTACTCTTGCTGTCCAAAAATTGTCTATAACATTAAACTCACAACAAAAACTATTTACTTCAAGTTTTTCAGCCATTAATTGTAATTCATCAGAATGTTTATTTCCTCCAAGTTTTAAACTTGTTTTATTCATAGGTGCAAAATTAATAGCGTCTATTTTTTTTTCTTTAGCAAGAGTTAAAGCCAAATCCAAAGCTTCCAACACACTCTCACCAGATTCTTTTGATGGTTCAGCCAATTTATATTTATGATTTTTTCCTTTAGAGATATCTAATAGAAACCTATTTGCTTTATTAAAATCAATTTCATTAAAATTATCAACAATATCAATCTCATGAGAAATGCCAGTAATTTTATTTCCATTTTCAAATACTTGTTTTTCACCGATGATGACAATGTTTGCTTTTTTTGTCATTTCATCTTTTAAAAGTTTTGAAATTAACTCTGGTCCGATCCCAGCTGGATCACCAAGAAGTAGAGCAATGTTAGATTTGTTTTCAGGCATTTTTTTCTTTACGTCTTGTATCAGATTATGTTTAAATTATTAAATATAAATTAACTAAACAACTAAATAAGAGGGAGATAATGAAAAAAAGCTTTAAACTATTTTTAGCAGCTGCTTTCCTAGCAACTGAATTTTTTGTTGTAGCTCTTCCATTAATGATCACTTCAGCTAAAGCTGATGGTCACCCAATACAAGCAATTACTCACGCTGGTTTTGGTGGTGGAACTGACGTTACTACTAGAATGATGTTATTAAGAGCAAGAAGAGTTCTTAAGCAGGATATGCAATTAGTAAACAAAAAAGGTGGTGGTGGAGCAGCATCTATGGATTACATGATGTCTTTACCAGCTGATGGTAACCATACTTTAACTTGGACTACAGGACATGCTGTATCTATGGCTTTAGGTAAAACTAAAGTTAAGTTAAGCGATATGCAACCACTTGCAAGAGGAACCGATGATCCTCAATTGTTTGTTGTAAACTGTAAAAACGATATCAAGGATGCTAAAAAATTCATTAGCACACAAAAATCAAAATCACTAAAATATGGAACTACTCATACTGGTGGTATTGATGATGTTAGTGCAATCGCATTTACAAAAAAAGGTGGATTAAAAGATCCAACTATCGTTGCTTATAAAGGTGTTGCACCAATTAAAACTAATCTTATCAAAGGAGATATTGATGTAGGTGTTTTAAACTTAGGTGAAGCATTGACTGAAATTAATGAAGGTAAACTTTGTGTTTCAGTTGTATTAGCAAACAACAGAATGGCTAAAATTGGAGATTCTCCAACAGCAAAAGAATTAGGTATACCTGTTTCTTTATCTACTGTTAGAGGTTTCGTAACTAAAAAAGGTGCTCCAGCAGATAGAGTGAAACAATTAGAAGCTGGAATGATGAAAGCTATGAGCCATAACTACTATAAAAATTTCTTAACAGAAATTGGTCTTGATGAGACGAGTGTAGTTGGTGCGGACGAGTGGGGTAAGCAAATGGAAGAGATGCTTGCTGAAATGACTGCGCAGCTTAAAGCTTTAGGTTACATTAACTAATCTAATTAAAAGTACATTTGAATATGAAAAATGTACAAAAATCAAAAAGGGCAAACAAAAGTTTGCCCTTTTTTTTTAGAGATGAGTTTAGAGTTTCTCTTGTAATTATTTTGATATCTGTAGCATTATTAATCACAACTTTTACTTTTGATATTGTTCCTCCTATTTTAAATAGAGGAATCCAACCAGCAACATTTCCAAAAGCACTATTAGTCCTAATAATATTAATGACATTATTTATCTACTATTTGGCAACTAAAAATCCTTGGAAAGTTGAAAAAAAATTACCAAGACCTTTTTTTCTTACTTTATCAAGTTTTGTTTTTTTTGTAGTAGTTTCTAAAACACTTGATTTCTTTTTAGCAATCTCAGCTTTATCTATCTTTGTTTCTTATTGTTGGGGAGAAAAAAGGTTATTTTATTTATTATTAGTTGGGATTATTTTTCCAATTATTGTTTTTATATTTTTTGAAACGATTTTGGGTTTAAGATTTCCTCCAGGAATAATTACTAACATTTACTATAGCTAGATGGATAATTTATTATTAATGCTGGCACCACTTTTCAGTTCTAAACTGTTATTAGTTTTATTTTTTGGAACATTATTTGGTTTGATATTAGGTGTATTGCCTGGGTTAGGACCAACAACAGGTGGAGCATTAATCTTACCTTTTACAATGACCCTAGATCCATTATCTGCAATTGTTTTATTAACATCTATTTATTGTGCTGGAACATATGGTGGTGCAATAACAGCTGTACTTATAAATACTCCTGGAACCCCAGCAGCTGCAGCAACTTGTTTAGATGGCTATCCATTAGCACAAAAAGGTGAAGCAGGAAGAGCTTTGGGAATGGCAACAGTATCAAGTACTGTGGGAGGTATTTTCAGTGTTGTTATATTAGTTTTCTTTGCACCTATATTAGCACAACTTGCATATGAGTTTGGTCAGCCAGAATATTTTGCATTAGCAATATTTGGTTTAACAATGCTTGCATCAATTGGTGAAGGTAGTCCAATTAAAAATTTAATTGCAGGTGCATTTGGAATATTGATTTCTACAGTTGGTAAAGATTTTATGACTTCAATTGATCGTTTTACTTTTGGGATCAATGAATTAACCGAAGGAATAGGTTTTATACCAGTAGTAGTAGGACTTTTTGCAATGAGTGAAATGTTAACTCAATCAACTTTAATCAATCAAGTATTTAACAGAATAGCTTTAAAAGCAATTAAGCTTCCTAGCAAAGATGATTATAAGAAAACTTGGAAAACAATACTACGATCAAGTGGGATTGGATCATTTATTGGAGTTCTTCCTGCAGAAGGCGGAACAGTTGCATCTTTAATTGGTTATTCTGAAGCAAAGAGATTTTCAAAAAATCCAGAAGAATTTGGAAAAGGATCGATCGAAGGTATTGCTGGAGCTGAAGCGGCAAATAATGCAGCAACAGGTGGTGCGATGGTCCCAACTTTAGCGCTAGGTATTCCTGGTAGCGCAACAACAGCTGTTATACTTACAGGATTGATTATTCATGGTGTTAGACCTGGCCCAGATTTATTTAGAGAACAGCCAGATTTCTTATATGGAATTTTCGGCGCTATGTTAATTGCTAATATTCTCTTTTTTATTTTTGGATTTTTTGGAGCAAAAATTTTTGCAAGAATAACTTTAGTTCCTAATAAAATTTTATGGCCAATGATATTTGCTGTTTCAGTATGTGGAACTTATTCTTTAAATCAATCAATAATCGATGTTTGGATTATGTTATTTTTTGGAGTGCTAGGTTTTTTTATGAGAAGATATGGCTTTTCAGTAGTACCAGTTATTATTGGATTAATTTTGGGCGAGTTAGTTGAAGGAACTTTAAGACAATCTCTGGTTATATTTGATGGTAATTGGTTGATGTTTTTTACAAGACCAATTGCTTTAACATTCTTCATTTTGTCTTTAATTGCTTTGGCTTTTCCTTTAATAAGATCAAGAAAATTTAAAAAGAAATTATGATTAAGTATGATCTAAACAATAGAGTTGCAGTTGTTACGGGTGGAGCCCAGGGATTTGGTTTAGCAATAACTGAAAGATTTATCCAAGCAGGTGCAAAAGTTGTAATTTGGGATATTGACGAAGGTGCTGCCAAAGAAGCAATTGATAAAGTTAAATCAGAAAACCTAAGTCATCAGGTAGTAGACGTAACTAATTTTGAAATAGTAAATAAAAATTTAGAAGAAGTAGAAAAAAAATACGGAAAAATAGATATTTTCGTTAACAACGCAGGTATTGCTGGCATGAATACTACTGTCGCTGAATATCCATTAGATGAATGGAAAAAAGTGATGAATTTAAATTTAAATTCAGTTTTTTATTGTTGCAAAGCGGTTGTTCCTTTCATGTTAAAAAATGACTACGGTAGAATAGTAAATATTGCATCTATTGCAGGTAAAGAAGGAAATCCAAATGCAAGTGCATATAGCACCTCAAAGGCGGGTGTTATAGGTTTAACAAAATCTCTAGGTAAAGAACTTGCCCAAAAAAATATAGCTGTAAATTGCGTCACTCCAGCAGCAGCTAAAACAAGAATTTTTGATCAAATGACTGAAGAACATATAAATTACATGTTATCAAAAATTCCAAGAAATAAATTTGCAAAAGTTGAAGAATTAGCTTCATTAGTAACTTGGTTAGCTAGTGAAGAAAATTCATTTTCGACAGCTGCAGTTTTTGATTTAAGTGGTGGAAGAGCTACATATTAGTTATGCAAGTAGGTATTGATGTTGGTGCAACTAAAATTGAGAGTGTTGTGCTTGAAAAAGATGGGCAAGAAAAACACAGATCAAGAATATCATGTCCAAAGGAGTACACTCAAATTGTAACTGCGATAAGAGATATCCATAGAAAATTAGAACAAGAGTTTAAACAAGAACTTCCAATTGGTGTTTGTCATCCAGGAGTTCATTCTCCTCAAACTGGATTAGTAAAAAATGCTCCAAATATAACTTGGTTAGAAAAAAAACCATTTCAAAGTGATCTACGTAAAGCTCTTGGAAAAGAAGTGTTTTGTGAAAATGATGCAAATTGTTTTGCTTTATCTGAAGCAATAGATGGAGCTGGTACACATTATAAAATCGTTTATGGAATTATATTAGGTTCAGGAGTTGGAGGTGGTTTAGTAATAGATAAAAAAATTATTACCGGCTCTAATGGAGTTGCAGGGGAATGGGGACACAACCAAATTCCATATTTTGCAGCTAAGAAAGAAAATTTTGACTCAAGTAATGCAAGAGAAGCAGAGATTGAAAGTTTTTTATCTGGTTTAAGTTTAGCAAAAAGATTTAAGAAACTTTATGGAAAAAATTTAAAAACAAATGAAATTTTTGAATTAAATAGAAAACATGATTTAGATGCTGAAAGATTTATAGATGATTTTAAAGTAAATTTAGCAATGTCTCTATCAAGTATTATAAATATCTTAGATCCTGATGCTTTTATATTTGGAGGGGGAGTTTCAAACGAAATTGATTTTTTACATGAAATAGATTCATTGGTAAGAAAGTTTGTCATTGGAAGAGAATATGAAGGTGTTTTTTTAAAACCTAAATACGGAGATGCTAGTGGCGTTAGAGGTGCAGCAAGACTAGGAAGAAGCGTGACATATTAGAACTTCAACTTATGATTGAATTAAAAAAATAAATTTTTTTTTTAAATTAAAAAAACAAATAAAATTTACCGAAAAAAATAAATTCAATTAAGAGTTGAATACAAATTTTTTAGTTATCAATTGAGAATTATTCTACTTATAGTTTCGTTTTAAAAAAATAGTTAACTAAATAAAAAGAGGAAGAGAAGATATGAAAAAACTAATGATCGCTTTAATTACTTTAGCGTTCACATCTACTTCATCAATTGCAGGACCTAAGATAGAGGTATTGCACTGGTGGACGTCTGGTGGTGAAGCTGCTGCACTTAAAGTTTTAAAAGATGATTTCGCTGCAAACGGTGGTGAATGGATGGACATGCCTGTAACAGGTGGTGGTGGAGACGCTGCTAACGTTGCATTAAAAGCAAGAATCGTTGCTGGAGATCCTCCATCTGCATCTCAAATTAAAGGACCTACAATTCAAGAGTATGACCAAGAAGGTGTTGTAGCTCCATATAACATTGATGAAGTTGCTAAAGCAGAAGGTTGGGACAATTTATTAGACCCAATGATTGCAGCAATTCACAAGTGTGAAAATAATAGCGGACCTTATTGTGCTGCTCCAGTAAACATTCATAGAATTGACTGGATGTGGGCAAACAAAGCTGTATTTGATGCAAACGGTATTTCAGTTCCAAGTACTTGGGATGAGTTAAATGCTGCTGCTGAAAAATTACAAGCTGCTGGCATAATTCCATTTGCACATGGTGGACAAGCTTGGCAAGATGCTACAGTTTTTGAGGCAGTTGCTATGGGTATTGGAGGAAATAACTATTACAAAAATTGTTATGTAGATCTTAAAGAAAGCTGTTTAAGAAGTGAAACAACAGTTAAAGTTTTTGATCAAATGAGAAAACTACAAGGGTTTACTGACGAAGGTAGTCCAGGAAGAGACTGGAACGTTGCTACTGGTATGGTAATTGAGGGAAAAGCTGGTTTCCAAATTATGGGTGACTGGGCAAAAGGTGAATTTACAGCTGCAGGAAAAGTTCCAGGTGTAGATTACTACTGTGCTGCCACTCCTTCAAACAATGGATACTTATATAACGTAGATAGTTTTATCTTTTACAAATCTAACGATCCAGATAAACAAGCTGGCCAAAAGTTATTAGCTAAGCTTATGATGGGTAAAAACTTTCAAAAAGTTTTCAACCTATACAAAGGTTCTATCCCGGCGCGTTTAGACGTATCAATGGATGAATTTGACAAGTGTGCAAAAACATCTAATGCAGATATTAAAACTGCAGGTGCAAGCGGTGGATTAGTTCCAAGTTTTGCTCACGGTATGGCTCAAGGTAATACTATGAAAGCTGCACTACAAGATATCATTACAGAGCACTTTAACTCTGACATGTCATCTGTAGATGCTGCTAACGCTTTAGCTGACTCAGTTTTAGCTAATATGTAGTACATAAAAATTAAAAGGCCACTTTTGATAAAGTGGCCTTTTTTTTAAATCTAAAAATAAAAAATATTTATAATGTTCAAGTGGTTAGAAAAAAATTTACCTAAAATTGTAATGGCTCCAGCAGTTGGTTTGATTGGCTGGTTTGTTTATGGGTTTGTACTTTGGACTTTATATATATCTTTTACAAATTCTAAAATTCTACCAAAGTATGAACTTTGGGGATTTGGGCAGTATGAAAAACTTTGGGCATCAAGAAAATGGCTAATTGCAGTAGATAATTTGCTTATTTTTACAGCACTATTTTTAATCTTCTGTGTTGTTATAGGAATAATTCTTGCAATTTTTTTAGATCAGAAAATCAGAGCAGAGGGTTTGTTAAGAACGATTTATTTATATCCAATGGCACTATCTTTTATCGTGACAGGAACTGCTTGGAAATGGATATTAAATCCAACTTTAGGCATCCAAAAAATGTTTAGAGACTGGGGTTTTGAGGACTTTACCTTTGATTGGTTGGTAGATAGGGAGATGGCCATTTATACAATAGTTATAGCGGGGGTTTGGCAATCCGCAGGATTTGTGATGGCGCTATTTTTAGCTGGATTAAGGTCGGTCGAAGATGAAATTGTTAAGGCAGCAAAAATAGATGGCGCAAGTTTATTTACAGTTTACTGGAAGATTTTACTTCCAATGATGAGACCAGTATTTTTTACAAGCTTTGTAATTTTAGTTCATATATCTATAAAAAGTTATGATCTTATTGTAGCACTTACACAAGGTGGGCCAGGCATATCAACAACTATGCCCGCTTTATATATGACTCAAACTGCATTTCATAAAAGCCAAGTTGGTTTGTCTGCTGCGAGTGCGATGATGATGTTTATGGCTGTAGCAGCTGTAATTATCCCATATTTGTATTCAGAATTAAGGAGAGAAAATGCAAGATAGTTTGAAATCCACTTCTTATCAGCAGTTAGAACAAAAATCTAAATACACAAATATGTTTTTGAGATGGTTTTTGTATTTTATTTTAATTCTTTTTGCTTCTTATTTTATTTTTCCACTTTACGTGATGGTTGTTACTTCTTTAAAGACAATGGAAGAGATCCGTCAAGGAACACTTTTAAGTTGGCCAAGCGGATTAAATTTGGAATCTTGGGCTGTAGCGTGGGGCGGTCGAGGATATGGGGCTGGTGATACTTTTTTAAGACCATATTTCTGGAATTCAATCAAGATGGTTGTACCAGCAGTATTTTTTTCAACATTTATTGGAGCGATGACAGGTTATGTTTTAACTAAATGGAGATTTAAAGGGGATCAGTGGGTTTTCCTTTTTTTATTATTTGGATGTTTCATACCTTTTCAAGCAATATTGCTACCAATGGCCAGAACCCTTGGAGTATTGGGAATTTCAAATTCAGTAATTGGGTTAGTTTTAGTTCATACAGTTTATGGAATACCTTTTACCACATTATTTTTTAGAAATTATTATATTTCTGTTCCAACAGAATTAGTTAAAGCTGCTAGAATAGATGGAGCTGGATTTTTTAAAATATTTTTCAAAATTTTACTTCCAATATCAGCACCAATTATTGTCGTAACAGTAATTTGGCAGTTCACACAAATATGGAATGATTTTTTATTTGGATCAACTTTCTCATTTGGAGAAGCAGCACCTATACAAGTTGCATTAAATAATATGGTTTTATCAAGTACAAGTGTGAAAGAATATAATGTAGATATGGCTTCAGCTATTATAGCCGGCATTCCAACACTTATAGTTTATGTATTGGCAGGTAAATATTTTATTAGAGGATTAACTTCAGGAGCAGTGAAAGGATAATAATGAAAACGTTAAAAATTGAAGAACTATCAAAAAACTTTGGATCGACTGAGGTTTTAAAAAAAATTAATTTAGAAATAGATGAAGGAAATTTTCTAGTTCTTTTAGGACCATCTGGATGCGGAAAATCAACTTTATTAAATATTATTGCAGGATTAGAAACTATTAATGAGGGTGATGTTTTTATAGATGATTATAATGTTAGCAAAGTTGAGCCAAAAGACCGTAATATTGCTATGGTTTTTCAATCTTACGCTCTGTATCCATCTATGAATGTTAAGGAGAATATGATTTTTGGTCTTAAACAGGCAAAAACATCAAAAGAAAAAATACAAGAACAGTTAGAAAAAGTCTCTAAATTTCTACAGGTAGATCAATTGTTAGAAAGAAAACCTTCTCAATTATCTGGAGGACAACGACAACGTGTTGCTATTGGTAGAGCTCTCGTAAGGGAGCCAAGAATATTTTTGTTTGACGAACCTTTATCTAACTTAGATGCAAAGCTACGGGTTGAAATGAGGAGAGAAATAAAAAAACTTCATCAACAGCTAAAAACAACAGTTGTTTATGTGACCCATGATCAAACAGAGGCAATGAGTTTGGGTACTAACATTGCAATCATGAATCATGGAGTAATTCAACAAAATGATACTCCTGAAAAGATTTATAATAAGCCAAGCAATACTTTTGTTGCAGACTTTATTGGATCTCCATCAATGAATCTAATTAAGGGAGTCTTAAAAGAAAATTCAGGAGATTTATTGTTTAAAGTGAGTGGATCAAATTTAGAAATTCCAATAAAAGATTATGATTTTAAAGATAAATCAAATTTAAATAATAAAGAAGTTTTCTTTGGTATTAGACCAGAACATATTTTCTTTAAAAAATTTAATGAAAGTGATTTTGAAATTAATTTAAGAGCAGATCTTAGTGAGTACATAGGTCATGAGCAAATAATGACATTTGATTATGCAAATCAAGAAGTTTTAGCTAAATTTCCATCGACAATTAAAATAGATCTGGGGAAAGAAACAAAATTATACTTTGATTTAACACAAGCATCTTTATTTGACGCTCAAACAGAGGAAAGAATATAATATGAAAGTAAAATATTCAGATTTAAAAAATAAAAGAATATTTATAACTGGTGGAGGTTCAGGAATCGGGGCATCAATCGTTGAGCATTTTTGTGAGCAAGGAAGCGAAGTTTATTTTGTTGATATTGATTTAAAAGAAACAAAAAAATTATTAAACAAAATAAAAAAAAATAAATTTAGGTTACCAACATTTATTGAGTGTAATTTACTAGATATTAATAAATTAGAAAAAATTATTAAAAAAATTATTTCTACCAAAGGACCTATACATGCTTTAATCAACAATGCGGCGAACGATGATAGGCATTCTACGGATCAGGTTGATGAAAAATACTGGCAAAACAGAATGGATGTAAATTTAAAACATTATTTTTTTGCTGCTAAGGCAGTCATAAAAGGAATGAAAAAAATTAAAGCAGGATCTATTGTAAATTTGAGTTCAGTTTCGTGGATGCTAGGTGAAGGTGATAAAGTTGTTTATGAAACAGCAAAATCTGCAGTAGTAGGTTTAACAAGATCATTTGCTCAAGAATATGGAAAATACAATATTAGAACAAATTCAGTTGTACCTGGTTCAATTGCAACTGAAAGACAAATTAAACATTGGTTAACACCAAAATATAAAAAGCTTATTTTGGACAGCCAAGCTTTAAAAAGACAGTTAAAACCTAACGATGTAGCTCAGTTAGTGATGTTTTTAGCATCAGATCAATCATCTGGATGTACAAAACAAAGCTTTATTGTTGATGGTGGCATAACTTGATCTAGGTGAAAGTTGAAAGCTCGACAATTCAAAATAAATTTCTAAGAGTTCAAACTCTTAATTATGGTGCCAGTCTTTTTGAAGTTTATCACAAGAAAAAAAAAGTAAATTTAATTTTAAATTTAGGATCAAAAGAAAACTATCGGTGTAAACACCCAAATGTCGGATCGACTTGTGGAAGATATGCAGGTAGAATTTCTAATTCAAAATTTAAGATACGTAATAAAGAATTTATTTTAAATACAAATGAGGGAAAAAATACACTTCATGGTGGTAAAGTTGGTTTCTCAATTCTTCCCTGGAAAAAATTAAATCAAACAAAAGATAAAGTAATATATCAAATCCATTCAATAGATAATGATCAAGGCTTTCCAGGAAATCTAGTTGTCAATTGTACTTATCAATTAAGAAATAAATTTCTTATTATAAAATATGAATATAAATCTAATAAAACTACTCATGTTAATTTAACTAATCATAGTTACTGGAATTTAGAAAAAAATAAAAAAAATATGATTTATAATCATGAGTTAAAATTAAATTCATCTAAATATCTTCAAATTGATAAAAACCTGATCCCAACTGGTAGTTTCAAAAATGTAAAAAAATCTATTTATGATTTTTCAAATTTTGAAAACATCAGTAAAAAATTAGATTACTTTAAAAATAAAAAGCTTGATATTAAATTTAAAGGTTTTGACACAACTTTTGTTGTAAAGAAAAATATTAGAAATTTAGTTGGAAATTTAAAAAATAATAATACAAATATTCAAGTTGATTTTTTTTCAAATTTACCTGGTGTCCAACTTTATTCAGCACAAAATCTGAATTACAAAAAAAAATTATTTCCTTATCAAGGTATTTGTTTAGAAACACAATATTTTCCTGATGCACCTAATAAAAAAAATTTTCCAAGTACTTTAATTAGACCTAATAAAAGGTATACATGCTTTACAAAAATTAAAATTAATTAATTTATGAGTAAAAAAATTAATATCTCAATCGTTGGAACAGGATTAATGGGTTTACAACATATAAAAGCTATTCAAAAATCAAAGAAAGCAAATCTTCATTCAATTGTAGATATTAGTAATAATGCTAAAAATTTATCAAATAAATACAAAATTCCATTGTATTCAAATGTATCAGAGCTTTTAAACTCAAAAAAACTTGATGCTGTAATAGTTGCTACTCCTAATCAATTGCATGAAAAACATACTTTAAGTTTTTTAAAAAATAAAATACCTGTGTTGTTAGAGAAACCTATTTCAGATAACATTCAATCTGCAAAAAAAATTATAAGTAGCGCTTACAGGAATAAAACTCCATTGCTAATTGGATATCATCGTAGACACAATTCAATAGTCTCTAAAGTAAAAGACATTATTAACAAAGGTAAATTAGGTAAAATTGTTTCTGCAAACATTTTGTGTTGGTTGTATAAACATAAAGCATATTACAAAGAAAAATGGAGAGTTAGTAAAGGTGGTGGGCCTTTAGGTATCAATTTAGTTCATGACATTGATATGATTTGTTATTTATTGGGTTCAATAAAATACGTTCAAGCATTTACAACAAATATAACCAGAAAATTTCAAGTAGAAGATACAGCTACCATAAGCTTGATCTTTAACTCAGGAGCACTTTGTACACTAAATTTATCAGATACAATTGTTGCACCGTGGAGTTATGAATTAACCGCCGGAGAAAATCCTGCATACCCAATTACAAACCAATCTGCATATATGATTGGAGGCACAAAAGGTTCTTTACAGTTTCCTAATCTTAAATACTGGTTCTATAAAAAAGAACGAAGCTGGTGGAACAAGATTTTTGTTAATGAAGATAAAAACAAAAAAGACGACAATACATTAGTAAACCAAATTGACCATTTTGCTGATGTGGTGAATAAAAAAACTAAACCAAAAGTGAATGGTAATGATGGTTTAATTTCTCTCAAAATTTTTGCAGCAATAACTAAAAGTGCAAAAACTGGTAAAAAAGTAAGAATATAAAATTTTTATTAAAATTTAAATCATTCATTGTTTTGACATATTTTATTTGTTAACTTTTTACATGAAAAAAATTATCTTACTTGCTTTATTTAGTTTATTATTTTTCACAAATTCAAATGCTGCATGTGACGATCCTTTAACAGAAGGTGTGGATTATTCTAATTGTAGATTTTCAGATTCTCAAGATTTACAAGGAAGTTATCTTCCAAATTCAAATCTTTCTTTTGCAAGTTTTATTCAAGTGAATTTTGATAAAAGCATTATGATGACATCTAATCTATCATTTGGAACGTTTCCAGAATCTACATTTGTAAGAGCTAATCTTTACGAGTCTGTTTCAATTGGTGCAAATTTTGAAAAAACTAACTTTACTGGAGCAAACCTAACTAGAGTTGATTTTATGGGAGCAACTTTAATCGAAGCAAATTTTCAAAACTCAAATTTAATGGAAGCCAACTTTACATCTTCTAATATCACTAACGCTAATTTTGATGGTGCTAATTTAACTGGAGCTACTTGGACTAATGGTCAAACGTGTGGTCCAGAGTCTATTGGTACTTGTAAACAATAATTAATGAATACCTCAGTAAATACTGATGATGTTATTTTTAATTTTTTTAAACAAATTTGTGATGAAAAAGATGATCAAAAATGTATTGAGCTTGGGAAAGAATGGATAAAAGCAATGGAAACAAATTTGTCTGAAATGGAGAAAAACTTAAATGGAGCTGATTACATTAAACATAAAGATGATATTCAAAGTAATAGAAATCATCTAAATAGCTTAAAGAACAAAACTTCAATTGAGTGGAGAGAATACGCCACTCAGTGCATGATTGAAATAATGAATCATAAAAGTCAAAAATGATTTAAGAAATATAATTTAAATTACTAGCTATATTGATTAATATAATATAAAGGTCATCTTAAGGGGTGTCTTAACAGACTGAGATCATACCCTAAGAACCTGTCCGGTAATTCAGAAAGGGATAAAATGGATAAAACATATTTTTTAACTCAATCAACGTCATTAATATTAGTTATCACAATTAGTTTAATATTTGCTTTCTTAGGAATTTTTCATTCTAAAAAATTTAAAGGAATTAATAATTATCTAACTGCAAATAGAAACATTGGTTTATTTTCACTTACCACAAGTCTTGTAGCATCAGCTTTAGGAGCCTGGATTTTATTTGGTCCAGTTGCGGCTGCAACATGGGGCGGAGTAGGTGCTGTTATTGGATATGCATTAGGTACAGCTTTTCCAATGATTTTCTTAATTTATTTTGGAAAAAAAATTAGAAATGAATTTCCAAAAGGGTCTTCTTTAGTTGAGTTTATGAGAAAGAAATTTAGCAAAAGCCTATTTAAGTTAATTTTGTTAATGACAATCTTTTATATGTTCGTTTTTCTTTGTGCAGAAGTAACGGCGGTTGCTGTATTAATCAATTATATATCTGGAACAGAATTGTGGATTACAGCGTTAATAGTTTTGGTAGCTACTTTAAGCTATACCCTTTATGGGGGTTTAAGAGCGTCAATATTTACTGATAATATTCAAATGATTGTAATTAGTGTTTTATTATTTGTTTTAATTTCAATCATTAGTTCATCTTCAGGAGATAATTTTTCTTTTTCTTTAATTAGTGAGAAAAATCCTAAACTAATTAGTTCAAATTATATTCCAGGATATACTGCTGGATTAACTTTCTTTATAGCAGTTGCAGCAACTAATTTATTTCATCAGGGAAATTGGCAAAGAGTGTTCGCAGCAAAAGATTATCAAACATTAAAAAGTAGCTTGATAATTTCTTTTTTTGTTATTGTTCCAATAGTTTTCTTAATGGGTTTTATTGGAATGGTTTCATTTTCAATTGATCCATCCGTTAGACCTGATTTGGGATTTTTTAGTTTACTATTAAAAAGTCAAACAGAAATTTTATCACTATTGGTCATTATCCTTGGTCTTGCATTAACAATTTCTACTGTTGATACTTTGGTTAATGCTATTTCCAGTTTGTTTGTAGTTGATGGCAAAGCAACTTTTAACTTAGATAAAAAAACTGATTACTTAAAAATATCTAAATATTTCATTTTAATCTTGTCTGTAATTGCTTTTGGAATTGCTTCAAAAGGATTTGATATTTTATATTTATTCTTACTTGCAGATTTATTTTGTTGTGCATTTGTCATGACTGTTTTTTATAGTTTTTATAATAAAGTTGATGAAAAAACTGCTTATGTTTCAATTATAATTGGTCTAGTTGCTGGAATTTTAATGTTTCCATTTCCAGATTTTTCAAAAAGTTTATTAGTGGGAGTAATTTTTCCCACAGATTTATTTTCATCTTTTGTAGCTCAATCTTTATTATTTTTATCTTTTTTGATTGCAACTTTCTTGCCTGCAATAATTTTAAAAATTAAATTTAGATAGAAGATTTTAAAGCATCATAAATAAGTTCTTTGGTAGTCTCACCAATACTTCTGTAAACTTCCTTATTATCTTTAAAAATTAAAAGCGTTGTTTGATATTGAACATTAAAAAATTGAGCAATTTCTTTATTTGTTACATCAAAAACAAAGTATTCTATATTATCAAAATCTTTTTTTGCTTTTTTTAAAACTTTCATTTGACCCGCACACGATGAGCAATATTTAATCCAAGAACTTACCACAACAACTTTTCCTTCTGATAAAGCTTGATCGAATAATTCTTTGCTATAGGTAGTTTCCTTCCCAATTGCTGAAGTGCTAATTGTTATTACAAAGCAGATAAATACTAAAAATTTTTTCATAAATTCATAAACCTAGAGCAAATTTTAATTCATTGTAATAACATAAATTGTCTCTATATATGCCTAACTCATGTCAAATGATCAAATAAGCATAAATAATTTATCAAAAGTATTCGATAATGGATTTAAGGCATTAAAAAATATAAATCTAAATATCAAGAAAGGCGAAATTTTTGCAATGCTCGGACCAAATGGTGCTGGAAAAACCACACTTATAAGCATCATTTGCGGAATTGTTAGACTTTCCTCAGGCAAAGTAACTGTTGATGACCTTGATATAATTAAAGATTACAGATTGACTAGATCTAAAATTGGATTAGTTCCACAAGAATTGACATTAGAACAATTTGAAAGTGTGTTTAACAATGTTTCATATTCAAGAGGTCTTTATGGCAAAAAACCTAATCCAGATTATATAGAAAAGATTTTAAAAGATTTAAGTTTATGGGATAAAAAAGATTTAAGCCTTAGACAATTATCTGGTGGAATGAAAAGAAGAGTATTAATTGCAAAAGCTTTATCTCATGAGCCATCCATTTTATTTTTAGACGAACCTACAGCTGGTGTAGATGTTGAGCTTAGAAAAGATATGTGGAGTATAGTTGAAGATTTGAGAAAAACTGGTGTAACAATTATTTTAACCACGCATTATATAGAGGAAGCTGAAGCGATTGCAGATCGTGTAGGTGTTATAAATCAAGGTGAAATTATTGTAGTAGACGAAACTAAAGAATTATTGAAAAAAATGGGTCACAAGAAACTTACAGTAGACTTACAGGAAGAAATTTTAGAAATACCAAAGAGTTTAGAAAAATATAATCTTGAAATTGGAAAAGATAATATGTCGATAGATTATACATATAATGTCCAAGCAAAACAAACAGGTATCACAAATTTGCTTCAAGATTTAAAAGACACAGGACTAAAATTAAAAGATTTAAAAACAGAACAAAGCACATTAGAAAAAATATTTGTTACTTTGGTTAAGGAAAACAATGAAATTTAATTATTACGCATTCAAAGCAATTTATCTTCATGAAATGGATAGATTTAGAAGAACATTGATGCAATCTTTGTTATCACCAGTTTTATCAACTTCTTTATACTTTATTGTTTTTGGTTCAGTTATAGGCGGTTATGTGCAAAAAATTGATGGGATAAGTTATGGATCATACATTGTACCTGGATTATTGATGCTGACCCTTTTAACACAGTCAATTAGCAATACTTCATTTGGTATTTTTTTTCCTAAATTTAATGGAACAATTTACGAAATTTTAGCAGCACCAATTTCAACTCTAGAAATAGTTCTTGCATTTGTTGGTGCAGGGGCAACCAAAACACTGATAGTTGGTTTAATGATTTTTTTAACATCTACTTTTTTTGTTGAAGTTGAAGTTAAATACCCATTGTTGATGATATTTCTTTTAGTATTAGTTTCATTTACTTTTGCTTTATTTGGTTTCTTAATTGGTTTGATGAGTTCAAATTTTGAACAAATGTCAATTATTCCATCTTTGGTGATAACACCAATGGTTTTTTTAGGCGGTAGCTTATATTCTTTAGATATGCTTCCAGAGTTTTGGCAAATAGTTACTTATTTTAATCCAGTTGTTTATTTGATAAATGGATTAAGATTTTCTTTTTACGGGGTATCAGACTTTAATATATGGATAAGCGTAGGTTTAATGATAGCTTTCCTTGTTATTTGTATAGGTGTAGTTACTAGCCTGCTTAAAAAAGGTTATAACATGAAAGCTTAATTATGATTAAATATATTCTTCCAGCTATAATTATTTTTTTAATAGTTTTATTTTGGGAAAAAATTACTGAGTTTGTAGAAAAAAAATTCAATATAAAGCTTAATTATATTGTTGTTAGCTCAATAATTGCTGCTATTGCGGTAATCCTTTTGCTCCTGAATTATTAGGATTTATGAACAGTCTTGATTTTTCAAATTTTGAAATAAAGGAAACAGATGGAGTTTTTACTTTTAAAAATAAAAATACAACAATTGGCTTTGTTAGATTTAATGAGAAAGGCGAGGTAGAATATATTTTTGTTAATCCAATTTTTAGAAAACATGGTTTAGCAACTAAATTATTAGAATTAGTAAAAGAAAAAACTAAAAAAGAAATAATACTTCAAGAACCAATTAGTCCTTTAGGATCGAAATTATTAAAATCATTAAATAGATGGAAATAAACTTCTTATTTTTCTTAACTGTTGTTCCTGCCATTATTTTATATGGAATTGCAAAATCAGGTCTAGGTGGCTCTATGACTTTAATTTCTGTACCATTAATGACCATAGTGATGCCATTAAACCAAGCTTTAGGAATTATTTTACCAATATTAATATTTTCAGATTTTATTGCAGTTTATAAATATAGAAAAGAATTTGACTTAGGAACTTTAAAATTAATGGTTCCATTTGCAGCTATTGGAATATTCATTGGATCATTAACTTTTTCATATTTTTCAGAGGAATTACTTAAATTTATTATTGGAGTTATGGGCTTCTTGTTTGCTGGTCATTACTTTTTTTTTAAAAAAAACAAAGAAAAAAAATCAGAAATAAATTTTTTTAAAGGTGGTGCTTGCTCAGTTGTAGCAGGATTTACAAGTTTTTGTGTACATGCGGGAGGAACTCCTACTAGTCTTTATTTACTTCCACTTAGAATGAAAAAAGAAATTTATGTAGGTACAAGAATATTTTTTTTTACTTTTGTAAATTTAATTAAACTTCCATTATACATTAGTTTATCTATGACAAACTTTGAGTCTTTTAAACAGTCAGCAACATTGTTTCCAGTTGCATTACTTGGAATATTAATTGGATATCAATTACTTAAAATTATAGAGGAAAAATTATTTTACAATATTTTATATGCTTTAATTTTTGTTACTAGTGCAAAGCTTTTGTATGATTACCTGGTATGATTTAATAACGCATTAAAATTTTAAAATAAGTGTTAGATAATAATTATTATAAAAATGAAAAAAAAATTTAAACCAAGAATTAAAGCAAGATTAAGAAAAAATAGACAAGCTTTAAGTAAAAATATTGATAATTTTTTTGGATGGGTTAAAGGTGCAAAACTTGTTGAACTTAAAGAATGTAATCCTGAAGAGGATCCTGTTAGACCAGAATTAGATAACAAGTTTAGAACAGGATATGGAAGAAAGATTTTTGGTGTCGAATATCAAGGAGAAATTCATGCTGTAATGTGTTTTGCTTATACAAATGAAATTCCAAAAAGTGTTGAAGAGTTAGAAAAATTAAGCACTGATGCATTTCTTCAAACAGCAATGAGAGATCAATCAGGTGGTCAAATAGCAATTGCATATACTGTTTGGTCCAAAAAAAAGGGTGGAGGAAAATTAATTGTAAAAGAAGTTTTTAAAAATATAAAAAAATCTAATCACTTAAATAGATTAGTAACTCTTTCACCACTAACAGAGATGGCAACTAACTTTCATGTAAGAAATGGCGCTAAATTAATCCAAATTAATGAAACTACACAAAATTTTGAATATAAAGTTATGTAAAAATGAAAATTATTAAACTTTATTTTATAGTATTTTGTGCTTTATTTCTTTTACCGTATTCTAAAGTTATGGCTTACGAAGAAGCAAATTATGAAATAGTCTCTAAAAATGAAGTTTATGAGATTAGAAAATATTCTGATCGTTTAGCGGTTGAAACTATGACATCTGGAATAGATAGTAACTTTAGAAAGTTATTTAATTACATTTCAGGTAGAAACGATACTCAAGAGAAAATTAAAATGACTACCCCAGTTACTCAAGTTGAGAAAAATGGAAATATGAGTATGCAATTTTATTTGCCCTCTAAATTTAATTCAGAAAATGCACCAAATCCCAGCAGGGAAGACGTTAAAATTGTTAATATCGAGGGAGGACACTACGCGGTGTTAAGATATTCTGGACGAGCATCAGATGGAAACTTTCTTAAGCATAAAGAAATTTTAGAAAAAGAGTTACAAAAAAATAATATATCAATTATAAGCCCACCTATTAGAGCAACCTATGACAGTCCATTTACACTTCCAATGAATAGAAGAAATGAGGCTATGTTTAAAGTGGAATTAAATTGAAGAAATCGAAATTTAAAGCAATGGTGTTATCTTGTATAGATCCAAGATTTCAACATTTAGTTCATATTCATTTAAAGAAAAAAAAATTAATAGGAAAATATAGTGCATTCACAATTGCAGGTGCAGCTATTGGTGTAACACATAATAAATTCAAAAAATGGCATAAAACGTTTTATGATAATTTAGGAACTTCTATTCAATTACATAAAATAGAAAAATTAATTGTCATTAATCATAAAGATTGTGGTGCCGCTAAAATTGCTAACGGAAAAAAAGAATTTAGCCCAGGAAATGAAAAAAAAATTCATAAAGAGTCTTTCTCAAAAATTAAAAAACAAATAAAAAAAAAATTTCCAAAATTGAAAGTAGAATTAAATTTAATTTCTTTAGATAGCAAAATTACTAAATTTTAATTATTGATTTCTTATTAGAGGATAAACTTTAGGATTAAGATATTTTAAGTTTGTTAGCAATATTAAAATTAGAGTAACAAAGCCAATTGAAAATCCTAAATAAATTAAAACTTTAAAGTCAAACATCCATACTAGCTCAAAAATATTTTCTATAATAAATTTTGAACCAATCACTGCAAAAAATATTGCAATTAAAATTACAGATTTAAAAATAATGATAAACTCAATTAGCGATGAAAAAACTATTTGTTTTTTTGAAAAACCCAAAATTTTAAAGACTAAATTTTGATATTCTTTAACTTTTCCTTGAACCATAATTGCACTCGAAATTACAATTAAACCAATTACAATAGTAACTGTTGAAATTAAAGTAACTGCAATAAATACCTTATTTAAAACAGCTGTAACTTTAGATAAATAATCTGCAATTTTTATCATTGATAAACTTGGCATTATTTCAAGCATCTCAGTTTCATCAAATTTATTTGAATTAAATTTTGCAGTGGCTAAATATTCATGCGGAATATTTTTTGCAAATTGAGGATTAAATAACATTGCAAAGTTGATGCTTAAATCTCGATAATCCACTTCTCTAAAATTAATTACTTTTCCTTCAATTTCACGTCCATAAACATTTAAAGTGAAAATATCACCTAACTGAATGTTAAAATCTTTAGCAACTTTTGCATCTAGAGATATTTGAAGTTGATCTGGGTTTGATAAATCCCACCATTTACCTTCTAGAATTGGATTATCTTCAGGTATATTTTCCACCCATGAAGATCTTCGTTCGCTACCAATTACCCAGTAACTGTCATTATCTGGTTTAATATAAGTGTTAGGATCGACACCATTAATTTTTACAATTCCAGATGATACCATCGGCACAATTTCAATAGATGCATTAGGATCCATATTTAAAATACCTTGTTCAAATTTCTCTCTTTCTCCTTTTTGAATACCGACAAAGAAATAATCAGGTGCAATATCAGGAATAGATTTTGCAATTTCTCTTTGAAAATTTGTACCTACTAAAGTTAATGTTAATAACAAAGTAACACCTAAGCCAAGAGACATAACAGTAATAGGAGTTATACTTTTTGTTTGGGTAATATTTTTGATTGAAACTTTTAATGAAATTATTGAACTAGATTTAAATCTTTTTAGGAAAAAAATGATTAATTTTGAAAGCAAGAAAAATACAATCAAACACACAAAAAAAGCAGCAAAGTAACCCAAACTGTAAGAAGGTTGTTCAGACCCAATCGTAAATAACAAAATTAAGATAGATAACAAAACAAAGCTTAGAACAACTGATTTCTTAGAATAATAAAAGTGAAGATTCTGAAATACGTTTCTAAATAAATTAGACGCTTTAACTTGATCAATAGAACTGATTGTTGGAATAGAAAAAATTACCAGCACCAATAAGCCAACTAAAAATATTTTTAAAAAATTCAGTAATGAAAATACTGGATTAACATTCAATCCCAATCCATCAGATAAGTATTTATCTGCCATTGGTACAATTAAAAAACTCGATCCATAAGCAACAACAGTGATGATAAATAAAAGTATAAATAACTGCAGATAATATAGTGTTTTAATATTGCCTGAATAAAAGCCAACCGCTTTTCGCACAGCTATCGACATGTTGTTTTGATTAATAAAAGAAAGCAGAGTATTTGCTATTCCAATACCCGCTATCAACATTGCACTGATAGATACAAGGGATAAAAATTGAGAAAAATTATTAATAATTCTTTTAATTCCACTTGCAGAATTTTCAGGATATCTAAGCTTAACTTTTTGATCGTCTTTAAAGATTTCTTCAATTCGTTGTTCAATTTCTTCTGGCTTATCATTTTCATTAAACTTTACTTTGTATTCATAGTTTAAAAAGCTTCCAATCCCGTTTAGTTTTAAAATTTCTAAAGTTTGTTTTCCTGCTAAAGCCCAATCGCCAAATGCAACAAATCCACTTACATCTGGTACTGATTTAATAATTCCAATTGCTTTAAAATTTTGATCTTGAACTTTTACGATCTCATTAATTTTTATATTCAGGGTTTTTGATAAACTTTCATTGATTAGGATAGTGTTAGGTTCTTTTTGCATTCTTTCATAAGCACCAATTGGTTCATACACAACATTTCCATACAAAGGATATTTTTCATCTACAGTTTTAATTCTAGTAAATAATGATTTATTTTTTTCTCTTCCAGTAGTTGAAAGCATAGTGCTGAACTCAATCATTTGAGAAACAGTTGCAAAATCTTTTACTTGGTTAACTAGATCTAAATTTCCTTGATTACGATTGTAATCAATCTCTAAATCTCCACCCAAAAGAGCCTTGGCATTATCATTTAGTTCTTTTTTAAGACTATCTTCAATTGTGAAAATAGCACTTAAGATAAATAAACTTATAAAGAGTGTAATAATTATACTGGAAATTTTATGATAATTTCTGCTTAAGTCTTTTAAAGCGTATTTAAATATCAAACTAAATTCTGAAGGATTATTTAATTTTTCCATCTTTAATTTTTATTTTTCTTTTAGCTTTGTCGGCAAGAGTAGGGTCATGTGTTACCATGATTAAAGACGAACCTTCTTCTTTAACATATTTAAATAAAATATTTGCAATCATGACAGAATTTTCAGTATCTAAGTTTCCTGTTGGTTCATCTGCTAAGATTAGTTCTGGTTTCATCGAAATTGCTCTAGCGATAGCAACCCTTTGTTGTTCACCACCTGATAATTGACTTGGTAAATTATTAAAACGATGTTTCAAACCAAAACGATCTAATAAAATTTTTGCTTCTTTTTCTGGATTTTTAAAATTATTAAGTTCAAGAGTTAAAGCAACATTTTCAACTGCTGTGTAATTAGGAATTAAATAAAAAGACTGAAATATTATTCCAATATTTTTCTTTCTTATCTCCGACACTTCATCTTCAGTAAGGCCTGTTATTTCTTGATCATTAAAAATTATTTTACCAGAGGTTGGTTTTTCTAAACCTCCAATTAACATTATCAAACTTGTTTTCCCTGAGCCACTTTCTCCAACTACTGAAACAGTTTCTTTTTTCTTAATATTTAAATCAATATTCTTTAAAACACTGATACTATCTTTACCAGTTTGGTATTTGAGATTTATTTTTTTTAATTTAAGAAGAGTAAGCATGAATAAAACTATATTTATAAAAATTTTGATAATCTTTCTAGTGCACATAAACGCAAGTGCAATAGAAAAGGTAATTTTATTTGGTGATAGTTTGATGGCTGGATATGGATTACCTAAAGAACATCATTTATCAATAGTTTTAGAAAACAATCTTAAGCAAGCTGGGTTAAATATTAAAATCATTAATGGAAGTGTTTCTGGTAGCACGTCATCAGGTGGGTTGAATAGAGCCGATTGGAGTTTATCCGAACCAGGAATAGATTTAATCATTTTAGGACTAGGAGCTAATGATATGCTCAGAGGAATCCAACCAGAAGAAACAGAAAAAAATTTGGAGCAAATAATAAAAGTTGCTCAGAATAAAAAAATTAAAATTATTTTAGCCGGAATGGTGGCACCAGATACTTATGGGGAAAAATATAAAAAAGATTTTGATGCGATTTATCCAAAGTTATCAAAAAAGTATAATTTAGTATTAATCCCATTTCTTCTTGAAGGTGTGGCACTTAATCCAAGTTTAAATCAACAAGACGGTATACACCCCAATAAAGATGGAACAATTAAAGTAAGTGAAACAATAAAAAAAAGTATTATTAATATAATTAATTAAATGAAAATCTTTATATCAATATTTAGCTTATTAAGTTTTTTTAGTTTTGCTCAAGCTCAAAATACAAATATTACACTAAATTCTGATTTGAACTTAAATTGTAAATTTGAAAAAGTAATTTTAAAAAATCCAGAACATAACTTTGAATCTTTCACAAAAGATCAAATTAAAAGAAAAGATATTAATAAGTTAATAATCGAGTCTAAAACACCAGACATTCTAAATGTAAAAAATTTATCAGAATTTTTAAATAAAATTGATTTAGAGGTTAAAATTTCGAATAAAGATATATTCTTAATCCAAGCATTTGATAAAGAGAGGAATTATTCTGAGTCTGCAGTCTATACTAGAAAAACTGGCGAACTTATTCACGAAATTACAATCAATATAAAACAAGAGGAAAAAGAAAAAGATATTTCTTTTTATAAATGTAAAGACATTGACAAAAACACTTAAATTTAAATACGGTAAATATTTTTTTTTTAATAATTTAGAATATTTTTTTCTTCCATGTATCTGGGGTTTTGTTGTTAAAGATCTCTAAATCATAATCATAGCTAAATTCTTTAACACCTCTTTGTTTAATATAGGCAATTATATCATCTATACTTTCTTCAATATTTTTAATTTTTTTATAACCTAAAATTTTTTTTGATTTTTCAGCGCTACAATTAGCAAATTTTACTTCATTAGCTCTATCCGGAAAATATCTTGGCTCTCTATTAAATTTTAATTTATTTGAAATTATTTTGTATAACTCATTTATCGAAATATAATTATCATCTGGGCCAATGTTTACTATCTCAGATTTTATTTTTGAATTTCTAACAAGTTTATCTATGCAAAAAATACAATCTGCTATATCTGAGAATGATCTTTTTTGTTCTCCGTCACCATAAATAATTGGCTGTTTATTTTGAAGTATTAAGTTAATCATTATAGAAGCTACATTTCTAAAAGGATCGTCATACCTTTGTTTATTTCCAATAATATTATGTGGTACAGCTATATTGTATTCAATGTTGTGAACTTCGCAAATATTCATCAAAATTTTTTCTGCCGCAAGTTTTGCTATACCATATGGATCAATTGGTTTCGGTTTATCGGTTTCTTTAAATGGCGGTTGTATATTTCCATATCTTGCCATAGATGAACAAAAAACTATTCTTTTTACTTTATTATTCGCTGCTGCACTAAATACAGAAGTTGATCCAGATATTATATTTTTACAAATGAGATGTGGAGAAAAAACAGACAAACCTTCATGCGCAAATGCAGCTGTATGAATAACAACATCGACTCCTTTCAGAAGTTTGTCCATTCTTAAAAAATCTTCACAATCAAAATTATAGAAATTTACTCTGCTATCAACATTGTCTCTATATCCTCCAATTAAATTATCATTCCCACTTACCTTAAAATTTTTTTTCAGATAATAATCAGCCAAATGTGATCCTAAGAAACCTGCTACACCAGTGATAAATATATGCATTTCAGTTCTTAGTTATATCTATTTAATTAAATTTTCAATTGAATTTAATACGATTATTTATTTAAAGAAAGAGATAATTCTTATAAGAGTTGTATAAATAAACACAAAGACACTTAAGACTGAAGACTCTAATTTTAATATTTGATAATATTTAAATATGAAGAAGATATTCTTAGCAATATTGTTTTATTTATTTTCACAAGTTAGTTGTTTAGCGAATGAAAGAGACGTAAGATTAAACCAATTATTTAATGAGTTAAAGGCCAATAAATCGAAAGTAGCTTTTGTAATTGAACAAGAAATTTGGGCTTTATGGAGTACACATCCGACAGATGAAAAATTGACAGCTAGGTTAGAAGAAGGTTCTAAATTTGTGAGAGATCAAAATTATTTAAAAGCAAAAGATATTTTTACTGAAGTTATTAATCTTGATCAAAGTTGGGCTGAAGCTTGGAATAAAAGAGCAACTGTGTTTTATTTGCTAGGAGAATTTCAAAAATCACAAAATGATATAGATCAAGTATTGGCTTTAGAACAAAGACACTTTGGAGCTTTAGCGGGACAGGGTTTAGTAAATATTCAGCTTAAGAATTATGAAAAAGCAATAAGAAGTTATAAACAAGCACAAGAAATTTATCCTGCAATGAGATCACCTAAATTAATGATCAAGCAAATAGAAGAATTAATAAAACAGCAAACAATATAATGTGTGGAAGATACGTAGTAAAAAATCCGGTAACAAAAACAAATAAATTAGTAAAATCTGCAATTCAGGTTGAGGATAATGAAAACTATAATGCTCATCCATATCAAAAACTGCCTGTAATAAAAAAATATAAAAATGGAAATACTTTAGAAAATCTACAATGGGGTTTAGTTCCTGGATGGGCTAAAGACAAAGATTTTAAAGCTTTAATTAATGCAAGACTTGAGACCATTGATGAAAAGGTTTCATTTAAAAAACTAATAAAAAACAATCGATGTGTTGCAGTTTCAGATGGTTTTTATGAGTGGAAAAGAGAAGAAAAAGAAAAAACTCCTCATTATTTTACTCGTGAAGATACTAATCCTATTTATTTTGCTGGTATCTTTGAAAATGATCAGTTCTGTTTGATTACAGAGGAAGCAAAAGAAAATATAAATGAAATTCATCACAGACAACCGGTTATTTTAAATCAAACTGATATTAATCGTTATTTAAATTTAGAATTACAAGGTTCTACATTTTTAAAGGAACGTAAAATTCCTAATTTAATTTTTCATGAAGTTTCAAAAGATGTTAATAAGCCTACTAATAATAGCGCATCCTTAATTCAAAAAGTTTAATTAGTCTCTTAAATTAACAAAATCAATTGGAAGCCCAATATCAATTGCTTTGATTGCAGCGATAGCTTCTTGAAGGTCATCTTTTTTTTTGCCATCTACTCTTAATTCATCGCCTTGGATTTTAATTTGAATTTTAAGTTTAAGTTTTTTAATGTCAGCAATAACTTTTTTAGCATTTTCTTGGCTAATTCCCTCTTTTAATTCACTGACTTGTCTAATAGATCCTCCTGACGCTCCTTCAGAACTTTTAAATTCTAAAACCCTTGGATCTACTTTTCTTCTAACCAAATGGGTTTGTAATAATTCATTTACTTGCTTTAATTTTAATTCATCAGGTACATTGGTAGTCACCGTTTTATCTTTTCGTTCAATTGAAATATGAAGTCCTTTAAAATCATAACGGTTACTGATTTCTCTTAAACAATTAGCTAAAGCATTATCAAATTCTTGATAATTTATTTTACTAATTACATCAAATGAAGGCATATTTATATTATACAGTATTAATGATCAAAATTTAAACTAAAATATAAATTCTAGCAATAATAAGGCATTTTAGCTTATTGAGTTAATTATAAATAATAATATATTTAATACATGCTTAGTTATATCATTCCATTTTTAATACTTATCTTAGTAGTCGTTTTTATACATGAATATGGACACTACTATTTTGCAAGAAAATATGGAGTAGGTGTTACAGATTTTTCAATTGGTTTTGGTAAAGAGTTATTTGGTTGGAATGATAAATCAGGCACAAGATGGAAAATATGTGCAATTCCTCTAGGTGGATATGTAAAATTTTTTGGAGATAGGAATGTTTATTCACAAGCTGATCATCAAGAAATATTAGAAAAATATAATGAAGAGGAACGAGAAAAATTATTTATTTTAAAACCTTTATACCAGAGAGTTTTAATCGTATTTGGCGGTCCTTTGGCTAATTTTTTGTTAGCTTTAATAATATTTTTTTCAATCTATACCTTTGTAGGTAAAGATTTTACTCCTGCAGTCATTAATGAAGTTCAGAAAGATAGTCCCGCAATGGTAGGAGGGCTAAAAGCTGAGGATATAATTTTAGAAATAGATGGTAATGAAGTTAAAAGTATTATGGAAGTTTCTAAATTTATCACGATGTCTACTGGTGATTTTATAGATTTCAAAGTTAGGCGTTCTTATGATGAATTAATACTAAAAGTAAAACCCAATATTGTTGAAGGTGATGATGGATTAGGGAATAAAATAAATAAAAGAATGGTAGGTATTAAGCTTGGTGCCTATAATAATAAAGTTAACCATGTTAAATTAGGACCTGCTCAGGCTTTATATCACGCAGGTTTTGAGGTTTATTTTGTAAGTGTTTCCTCACTTAAATACATCGGAGGAATGATTTTAGGTAAAGCGGATACATCTCAATTAGGGGGTCCAATTAGAATTGCGAAAATTTCTGGACAAGTTGCAACATTTGGAGTGTTGGCATTCATTAGTATGATGGCCTATATTTCAATAAGTTTAGGGCTTATTAATCTATTTCCAATTCCAATGTTAGATGGAGGACATTTAATGTTTTATGCATTTGAGAAAGTTTTAGGCAGGCCTTTGTCTCAAAAAACTCAAGAAGGTTTTTTTCGAATCGGATTGTTTTTGTTGCTATCTTTAATGTTTTTTACTACATTTAATGATCTGAAAGACCTAGGTTTATTTAGATAATTCACATTCTAAAAAGTTAAAAAAAGTCAATAAATCCAACGTTTATTTAAGTTTTTACAATATATTGTGTGTTTTAAAAAACTAAACACTAAAAAAAAGCTTGATTTATCAACGTTTATGATAAGTATAATTATTAACCAACAAAACCGGAGCTAAAATGAACAAAAAACAACTAATTGCCAAGCTTTCTGGCTCATTAAATTTGAGCAAAGCAGATGCTGAGCGAACTTTTGATACTATTACCAACACTATTTTAGATGCTCTAAAAGGTGATGATTCAGTGAAAATTGCTGGGTTCGGTACGTATAAAGTTGCTAAAAGAAAAGCACGAGTTGGAAGAAACCCTAGAACAGGTGAGCAAATTCAAATTGCTGCTTCTCAAAAGGTAAAATTCTTACCAGCCAAAGCTTTAAAAGAAGTATTCAACAGATAATATTTTTTTTAACAGCCCTTAACGTTTTAAAAATAAGTTAAGGGCTGTTACTATATGCAAATAATGCATAGCCACTTTTCCTAATCAGCGTTACTTTTAAATTTAATTAAAACTATAAGACATCACTTAACAAGTGGAGGTCTTATGACTAAATTTATTAAAAAAGTGTCCGCGCCAATTCTTAGTTTAATATTTTTATTAAACATGAGTAGTGCGGGTATGGCAGAGACAACAGTTTCTGCTGAAGTTCAAGCTATATTCAACTCACTACTATTTTTAATGTGTGGTTTCATGGTCATGTTCATGGCAGCAGGTTTTGCAATGCTAGAATCTGGTATGGTAACTTCCAAAAGTGTTTCTGTAATTTGTGCAAAGAATATTGGTCTTTACTCAATTGCAGGAATTATGTTTTGGTTATTTGGATATAATTTAGCCTATGGTATACCTGAAGGTGGATATATTGGAACATTCACTCCTTGGTCTGATGCAAGTTCAGTAGATACTGGATATGCTGATGGATCCGACTGGTATTTTCAAATGGTTTTTTGTGCGACAACAGTTTCAATTTGTTCAGGTGCAATGGCTGAAAGAGTAAAACTTTGGCCTTTCTTTCTTTTTGCAGCTATTTTATCTGGAATTATTTATCCAATCGTTATGGGTTGGCAATGGGGTGGAGGCTGGTTAGCAGAACTAGGCTTCTCTGATTTTGCTGGTTCGACATTAGTACACTCAACAGGTGGTGCGGCTGCTTTAGCAGGTATCATGTTGTTAGGTGCTAGATATGGAAGATTTGGAAGTAAAGGTGAGGCGAAAGCTATAAAACCTTTTGCTGCTTCTTCCATTCCATTAGTAACAGTTGGAGTATTTATTTTATGGTTAGGTTGGTTTGGATTCAATGGTGGATCTCAATTAGCTATTGGAACATTTGATGATGCTGTGGCTGTATCAAGTATTTTTATCAATACTAATCTTGCTGCTGCTGGTGGTGTAATGGCCGCTGCAATAATCACAAGATTAATGTTCGGTAAAACTGATGTTATTCAAATGTTAAATGGAGCAATTGGTGGTCTTGTAGCTGTAACAGCTGAACCATTAGCACCATCGCCATTAGCGGCTATTTTTATAGGTGCTGTAGGTGGTTTAATCGTTGTATTTGGAACGAAATTACTTTTTAGTTTCAAACTTGATGATGTTGTAGGTGCAATCCCTGCCCACATGTTCGCTGGAATATGGGGAACATTGGCAGTGCCATTAACAAACACTGATGCTTCGTTCAGCGCACAATTAATTGGTGTGTTGTCGATTAACATCTTTGTATTTGTGGTGTCATACATTGTGTTCTCAATTATGAAGGCTACCTTTGGAATTAGGTTAAGTAAAGAGGCCGAAGCTAAAGGGACTGACGTAACTGAAACAGGTGTAATAGCATACGCAATACGAGACTAATTGTATGCAATATAGAGGCTCTTCGATCTCCATGTCGTTATCTCATTGAAGAGCCTCTAATAAAAAGAATTAACTATAATCTCTCTCTCTAGTTAGTTAACTAAAGACCCCTTAAAAATAAGGGGTCTTTTTTTTATTTATTTATAATATTTTGAAGAGTTTTTAATACTTCCTTAGCATGGTCCTTAACTTTAACATTATCCCAAACTTTAAGTATTTTACCTTTTTTATCTATTAAATAAGTCGTTCTAATTATTCCCATAAATTCACGACCCATAAATTTTTTCTTCCCCCAAACTTTATATTTTTTAAGAACTTCTTTTTCTTCGTCAGCAAGTAAATCAAACTTAATTTTGTATTTATCTTTAAATTTGTCATGACTTTTTAAACTGTCCTTTGATACCCCATATATTTCACAGTCTAATTTTTTAAATTTAGAAAGAAGTTTATTAAAATCATTAGTTTCAATAGTACACCCTGGTGTATCGTCTTTTGGATAAAAGTATAAAACTAGATATTTTCCGCTAGAGTTTTTTATTGAATATTTACCAACTGAAGTTGCAGGAATTTCAAAACTTGGTGCTTTAGAATTTATTTTTAATGTCATATTTTATTTTCTTTCCATAATTTTTCATAATCTATCAAAGGTGATAAACCATAGATTGAATTTAAGTTAGTAAAATGAACTGCTAAAGCAGGCATTGGACTGATACATAATTCCTTTTTATATATATCATGAAATGGTTTTTCAAAAGGATAATGTTCAAACTCACAAGCACTTACAAATTTTTTAAAATGTTTATTTATTATTTTTTTGCTAGTTAAAAAAGTACATAAAGATTCCTCTATAGATCTCCAGTGACAGTTATTACCTAGAATTATTTTAGAATCTTCTAATTTATTATAAAGATATGGATAGTCAGCAGGACACATAATTAATTCTTTACCTATTTGTGAAGAAATCCTTTCATAAGAAAGGATCATTTCCTCTATAGCATCTCTCTTGTGTAAGTAATCATCCTCTACAAAATAAACTAAATCATCACAGTTTTTTCCAATATTAAGTGATTGATTAATATTAGACATATTTGAAATTTGATTATCCGTAACTTTACTTCCTTGTTGATTAATTTTTTTAATATTCTTTTTATAAAAATTTATATTTAAATTAAGAATTTCACTTTTAAAAAACTCTTTTTTTAAAAGTTTTTTAAATTTTTCAATAACTTTAGGATTAGAGTTATGATCAATTATAGTAAGTTTGACTTTGATGTTTTTAAATATTTTTTTATTATTGTTGATTGAATTAATTAGTGATTTTAAAGTTTTTAAAGAATAATCTTCTTTATTTGATTTAAATATCCTTTTCTTAGATTGAGTTAGCATGTTTACTGAGGCACATGTTCTTAAAATTATATCCAGTGATCTAATTGGTCTTTTTATTTTAATTCTACCCATTGGTAGAACAAGAGACTGTATTCCTAAATAGGATAAGTTTTTAGAACCTTTTTTATTAGTTATTGGAAAACTAAGATCTCCTTGATCGACAATTTCATAATCGAAAAATCTACAAAATTTTATAAACAATTTTTTAAAAAAACTAGATTTTCTTGTTTTATTTTGAACTTTCATAAGTTAGAAATAATTAATTATGACAGTTAAATCAATTCAAAGTTTAGTTAATTCTGCAATGCAGGAAATAAAAACTATTACGGCAAAAGAAGCTTATGAAATGCTTGAAGGTAATAATTGCAATTTAATTGATATAAGAGAGATAAATGAATTAGATAACAGTGGTAGAGTTGAAGGCGCAAATCATATCCCAAGAGGTATGCTAGAAGTTTATTTAGATCCAAATAGTCCAATCATACAAAACGGACAGGTTGATAAAAATAAAGAGCTTATTTTATTTTGTGCAGGAGGCGTGAGATCTGCATTGGCCGTAAAATCATTGAAAGAAATGGGCTATGAAAAAATTTCTCATATTGACGGTGGATTTGCTGCAATGAGCAACAGTAGTTTTAAAATAATTTAATTATTATTTACCTCTTCTAAAGCATATTCAAGTCTATCTTGTCCCCAAAAAGTTTTATTATTAACTATAAAGGTTGGAGTTCCAAAAACTTCTCTTTGAAAAGCATCAGTAGTTAATTTAATCAATTTATCTTTGATAGATTGTTCTTTTATAGATTTAAAAAATTCATCATTATCAATATTTAATGTATTTAATAATTTAGAAAAATTTTTGATGTTTGATAAGTCTTGATCATCTTTCCAATAAGCGTCAAAAAAACAATTTAAGTAATCGTTTTGCTTGTCCTTACTAACACTAATATATCCTCTCATTATATTTAGAGAATTTATTGGAAAATTAGAATTCCATTTGAATTTAATATTATTTTTTTCAGATACCAAATTGCAATCATTAATATTATTCCTTAATTTATATTTATTAAATGCAGGAGAATCAATTCCAGCTAGCTTATGAAGACCCCCTAAATAAATTGGTTTGTAATTAAATACGATATTTTTATGTTTAAGAATTTTTTTGTGTGCGATATATGCATATGGACTAATTATATCGAAATAAAAATCTATATGATTACTCATATAAACTAATTCTTTTTGCGTAAAAAATTCTAATTATCCAATATAAAAATAGACCTATTGGACCAA